>CALUQF010000139.1 GCA_944322835.1 Candidatus Gastranaerophilales bacterium
TCCTTTTTCTAAAAGCTGTTTAAGAACGTTTTCCCTTGTGACTAAAGCTGAATCCAGGTTATTTGATTCCGGAAATCGTTTTAAAATCTCATTCCATACAACAGCTTCCATTGTCCAGGCATATGTTTCTTCGCTTAAAGAGTTATATTCGTCTTGATGGATAGCCTCGTGCGCTAATAATGCCGCCAAAGCACCGGGAGGTGCGTATTCATGTTTAGGATTTATATAAACATATAATTTCCCTCGCTTTTTCCAGCCAATAGCGTCAAAAGAAGCATACGCCTCATTAATCTCCGATAAGTCTTTAAACATGACTTTTACGGGATACTGGGTAACGTTATATCCAAGAAGTGCTTTTCTAGAAAACTCTCCTGATGTATCTTTTAGCATGTCTAAGGCTACATGGAATATTTGCTCATTAGATATATCTTTATACTCGTCTGAAATGCTGTCAATATACTCCTGTGTGTACTTTGCAGGCAATTTAACGTTTGAAGGTACCGGCTCATACTTCTTTGCCCAGGCTGGAACGGCTGAAAGCCCTATCAATATTAGTAAAGTCAAGATTTTTTTCATACTTCCGTCCTCATGTAACTATATAACATATTATATACTTTATGGTTTTAAAAAGTCAAAAATCTTCTTGATTTAAGCCTTAAACCTTGGTATAATAAGGGTTATGAGGGATTATGAGCCATATTTTACAGAAGACGGGTCTATAGGGCTTTATTCGTACGCAGATAAGGACGTTTTTCACTCCAAATACGGTGCTCTTACTGAAGCTTGGGAAAAATTCGTAATTCCTTCCGGCATTAAAGGCACGGAAGAAAATATAAAAGTCTTAGATGTGTGTTTTGGGATTGGATATAATACAAAAGCTTTAATGAGTTTTATAATAAATAAAAATAATTTAAAAAAGAAAAATTTTTTAAAAAAAATTTTTGAAAAAATTTTTATAAAACCTTATAATATCGTTTCGAAATATACCAATAATAAATTCCTGAAGAATAAAAGATTATCATTACCTATCGTAACGATAGAGTCTGATAAAACTTTATCCTCTGTAACAATAGACTGCCTGGAAATTAATAAAGAACTTATAGAGTTGGCTCCTTTTTTTAGGACAGTGAAAACTCCAAGAGAAATTTATTCTTCTTTTGTACCGGAAATTTTAACTTGCTTTGATAGTTATTATACAATAAGGGATTTGTTCGAAAATTTTATGTCCAGATTTGCACCAAAAAACAGGAAAGAGATAAGAGAGCTTCTTGATATAAAATTTAAAAATATGCATATAGAAAAAGAATATAAAGTTAACGGATTGGTTAATTATATACTCTTAAATAATATGTCAGATTTTTTTGGAGAAGAATATCCGGATAAGAATATAAAAAAAATTGTCACAGGAAAGAAGTTTCGAAGATTTTTTGATAAATCTCTTTACAAATATGCGAAATTTAATCAAAAATGGGGGTATAAACTATCCTCCACTTCATTTTTATCGGCCTTTCTACATAATATATATTATCACCACTTATCGAGACGATATAAAAATATCGATTTTAAGACCTCCCAGAGCCTCTTTAACATGAGTTTTTATATTGATGATGCTCGAAAGACCATTTTGAACTTAAACGAGGAATATGACTGCATATACTTAGACGCTTTCACATATACAAAAGCTCCCCAACTATGGTCCTATGAGTTTATTGCCGAACTGTATAAGCGTCTATCGCCTAATGGAGTGCTTTTGACTTACTCAAACTCTGTACAGGTCAGAAATACTTTAATAGAAAACGGTTTTTTTGTAGGAAAAATATATAATAAAAAGAACAATAAGTTTGTTGGGACTATTGCATCAAAAGATAAATCAAAAATTGAATACCCGCTTGATAATTATGAACTTGGGCTGTGTGCAACAAAGGCCGGAATCCCATATCACGATCCAAATTTGTCATTTAGCAGCAAGGATATACTTGAGCTAAGAGAATATGAATTCAGGCACAGCAATCTTATGAGTTCGTCTAAATATATGAAAATAAGGAGTATGAGAGATGAGGAAGTATGATCTAATTATTGCCGGAGGCGGTACAGCAGGTTGTGCATGTGCTTACACTGCCGGAAAATTAGGACTTAAAGTCTTATTGATTGAAAAAAACAGTTTTTTAGGCGGCTCTATTACTTCTTCGCTTGTAATCCCGGCTATGAAAACTTCTGAAAATGCTATAAACACAGAGTTTTTTAATAAATTATACTCAGAGCTGGAAACTTTAGGCGGTGCTATAACATATATAGACGGAAACAAGGGCTGGTTTAACCCGGAGCTTACAAAAATCATACTGGATAAATTGATGTTAGAAGCTCATGTTGATGTTTTGTTTGAGTCAAATATACAAAAAATAGAAGAAAATTTATCGTCATATATCGTAACGATAGTGAACGATAAAATAGTTGTTTTAAATGAATTGTTATTATCACCTATCGAGACGAAATATCTTGTAGACGCGACAGGTGATGCAAAAATTTGTCAAAAATTAAATTGTGAATTTTTAGAAAAAAAATCTCAGCCGGTTAATCTTCGTTTTGTTATGTCCGGAGTGAACGTTGAAAAATTTTCTGATTGGATAATGGAGCTGGATAAAGATAGAAATGTCACTACAAGCTGTATTGTAGATGGTAAGACCTACTTATCTACTGCCTATACCTGGGACGAGGGGGGTAATTGGGCGTTAAGGCCTGTATTTAAGCAGGCTATTGAAGATGGAGCTATAACAGAGCTTGATTCTAACTATTTTCAGCTATTTTCCATTGCCGGAACTCCAGATTCTATTGCTTTTAACTGTCCTCGACTTGTTGATATAACCTCTAATCCTTATATTGAGGGACGTTTAAGCATCTTAAGACTTTCCAAATTCTGTAACAAATACCTCCCGGGCTTTGAAAATGCCTATATTTCTTCTATTGCAAGCTCTTTAGGTGTGCGTGTATCAAATCGAGTTAAGGGAAAATATATATATACAGCAGAAGACCTACGCTCCGGACGTCGTTTTGATAATCCTGTAGTAGTCTCAAACTATCCGATAGACGTACATTCAGACAAAAAAGACAGTTCTACATTAGAAAAAGTATATCAAGAATACCAATTACCTTTAGAGTCATTAATGGTTAAAGAGAATTTGTTTGTTATTGGGCGCTGTATTTCCGCAGATTTTGAAGCGCAAGCCGCTCTTAGAATTATACCGTCGTGCTTTTCTATGGGAGAAGGATTGGCTAAATTTTTAGCATCAAGCATTACAGATATTGTTACAAATTTATAAACGCTTATGTATTAAAATTATTAGTGATTGTATGAATATATTCCAAAATTTGAGAGAAATATGCTAAATTAGAATCTCCATTCAAGATAATATCAGCTTCTGCACGGTACGGTTTTACATATTTTTCACCAGCCCCTAAAATGTATTCCCAATGCTTTTTAGCGTTTTCTAAATCTTGGTTTCGTTCTGTATAAGCGCGTTTTAAGAATCTATCTCGTCTTATATCCAAATCTGTTTCAATATATACCTTAATATCATATATATCCTTATTTTCACCGTACATTGAAGCCATACCCTCAACAACTACTATTTTGTTTGAAGGTACTAATTTCGCCTTCGGTACTGAGACTCCGGTGCCGTTTAGCAAATATTCCGGTGAATAAATATCTTCGCCATGCGAAATTTTCTCCAAATCCTCTTTCAAAACATCTAGCTGAAAGTTATTCGGGGAATCCACGTCATAGCCTTTGTCTCTAAGATTATCAAATGTACCGTATTCTTTTATCAGTTCAGATATATCATTAAAATAATTGTCCGTTGTTAAAATTGTTACGGGCATTTTAAATCTATTAATAACATTCTGGATTTCTCGGCATATTGTAGATTTTCCAGAAGCAGACTCGCCTGTAATCCCTATCATAATTCTTTTTGAAGGGTTTTGTATTAATCTTCTTGAAAACTTCTGAATAAAATCATACCGAACCTCAATAAAAATCGGCTCGGCAGCTTTGTTATCATATGCTAAAACTTGTTTAAACTTTGACTGAAGATAAAACGCCAATAATTCACGCCCCGTCTTCTGATTAAAATCCGGTTTCATTATCTTATCAGATGAGGCTAATTCTTTTTCTATTAAGTGGGAAAACCCTGTTTTATCGTCTTCTGTCATGCTTTTCTTCCGATATTCCTTGATTATACAACGAAAATATTAAGACTCAAATAATTCGCTAATTTTATCTGCAATATCTCTGGGGTCTATTTCTTGCGTAATTTTATTTATGTCTTGTGCCATTTGATACAGTTTAGCTGCTTCTACTTTGTCACCAACTATAGAAATCGCTCTTGCCAGATTAAAATGAGCTAAGGCATAGTTAGGATTTGCATCAACAGCTTTTTTAAAAAGTTCTATTGCTTTATTTACCCTGCCTAAATCGTCTAAATAAATTACACCAAGGTTATTATAGGCGATATCATACCTGTCATTGTATTTAATAGCAAGCTCATATGACTTAATGGCTTCTTCTGTATCACCTTTGCCCCAGTACAAGAAACCTAAATTACAATGGATTTTTGCATTATGAGGCTGTAATTCAAGAGCTTGCCTGTAAACTGCCAGAGCATTATTATAATCTTCTTTATCATAAAAGGCACTACCGAGATTAACATAAATATCAATATCCTCCGGGGTTAGTACATAAGCCGTTTGATAAGCAGAAATAGCTGCATCAGGATCCGCCTTATTCTCTTGATATACAAATCCCATAGTCTGCGCTATAACACTTGTCCAATTTTTATTAGGATTAAGGGTAATAGCGGTCTGATAATTTGATATAGCTGAATCAAAATCACCTTTTATATAATAAATATTAGCCAAATTTGAATACAAATCCGGAATATTCGGAGCCATTGCAATAAGTTTATTATAAACATCTATTGCCTGATTGTAATCTCCCTGTTCTTCATATGCTCTGCATAAATGTCTATAAGCTGCTATATTAAATGAATCAAGCCAAATTGCCATTTTGTATTCAGTTATAGCATCTTCAAAATAACCTGTTGAGAGGTAAATATCGCCTAGTACACAATACAACGGAGCAAAGCCCGGAGCTGTTTCTATAGCTTCTTTATACAATTCAATAGCTTTTGCAAAGTCTTT
>CALUQF010000140.1 GCA_944322835.1 Candidatus Gastranaerophilales bacterium
CTTAAAAACCAAAGAAAAGCTTCAAATATATTTGAAAAGCGGCTTCAGCCTAAAGCTGATGATTTTCAGCTGCTACAGCTTGATATGATAATATCAAGTATAGAAGCAAGGTGGGTAGATAATGCATAAAGTGATGGCTTTAGATGTCGGAACTAAAAGAATTGGTATTGCTCTTAGCGATTATTTGCAAGTTATAGCGGCTCCGTATTCTTTTATAGCAAGACATCCGGAAGAAAAAGCTATTGATGAAATTATAAAAATAGCAAAAGAAAACCGTGTAGAAAAGATTGTGGTAGGTATACCGTTAAATATGGATGGTTCTCAAGGCTTTCAAGCAAAAGACTGTATAAATTTTTCACAAAAAATTATTGGTTTTGATATAATATTAGAAGATGAAAGGTTAACTTCCGAAGAAGCAGAAGAACGACTGCGCGCAAGGAAAGTTGATTTTCGTAAAAATAAAGGCCTTGTAGATATGGAAAGCGCCTGTGTAATACTAGAACAATATTTAGGGAAATGATTATGAGTGAAGAAGAATTAGAACCAAATTACGTAGAAATTCTTGATGAAAACGGTGAAATTACTAAATGTGAAATTTATGACGTTGTAGACTTTGAAAACAAAACTTATGCGCTTTTGCTTCCGCTTGATGAAGAGAGCGGCGAAGAAGCTGAGGTTATTGTTATGGAATATATCGAAGACGGTGACGACGGATACTTCCAAAACATTGAAGATGATAAAGAGTTTCAAAGGGTGTGCGAATATATTGAATCGCTCGACGAAGAAGATGAGGAAGAATAGTTTTGTTTGAAAGATTTACCGAAAGAGCTGTTAATGTAGTAAGCGAAGCACAAAAACTTGCTAAAGGCATGGGCTGTCAGGAGGTTTTGCCTGAACATTTGCTTTTGGCATTGGTAATCGAAGCAAAAGGCGTTTCTCTAAAACTTTTTAGAATGTATGGCGTAACGTCAGAGGCTTGCAGGGAAGAAGTTGAAAAATATATTACAAGAACAGGGAAAATAGTTGAAAATATACATTTTAGCCACTCTTTCAAGGATCTGTTGAAACATACGCTTGATTTAGCCAGTAAATCCGGGAATACAAATATTCTTTTTGAGCATTTGTTTTTATCAGCTCTTTCGGATAAAACTTCAAATATTCAGACTATTTTATCCCACTTTAATTTTGATATATATAATGCCAGAGAAATATTAACAAAGCTGGTACAGCGGAAAATAAAGCGATTAGAACATCCGGAGGCCATGGAAGAAGAAGCTAAAAATAGCAGTTTTGAGTCTGTTTATGAAGGAGAAGCTCTAGCGGGTGTTTTAGACAGTGCAGTATCTAAACTTTCGGCAAAAGGCTATGAAATTTTAGGAACAGAGCAGATATTTGCATCGATACTTGAAAATGTTGACACTGAGCTTGTAAAAACAATAAATAACTATGGATTAAATAGTTCGGTTTTCGAAGAAAAATTGGCGGAACAGCAATCCAGGCAGGCTGAATACGAAGGAAAGAAAATTATTTTTACTCCAAATGCTTTTTTGATGATGAATTCAGCATTGCAAACCGCCAAAGAACTCGGCTCATCCGTAATAACTCCAGAACATATTGTGCTTAGTGTTTTGAAAACAAAAAGGGGATTAGCATACGATATTATAAAATCATTGGGAATTAATACTGAAAAACTTTCTAGCGATATTTTAAAGCCAATTGAAAAACAAATGCCGGAAACATTAACAATAATGAAACTTGCAAAAGAAGAAGCTCGGAGAATAGGGCGCAATGTTGTTGGGACTGAAATGTTTCTTCTTGGTATTATAGCAGAAGGTACCAGTAAGGCTTTTGAAGTTCTCAATGATTTAGAGATAACAATGAAAGATGCCCGTTTAGTAGTAGAAAACCTGGTTGGATATGGAAATGAGTATTTTGATAAAGAAATAGTATTTACTAATCGCGCTAAAAAAGTACTTGAAAAAGCTTGGCTTTCAGCAAAAAAATCTAATAAGCAAAAGATTGAAGCAGTTGATTTATTGTTAGCAATAATAGAAGAGCCGGATTCTCTTGCAATGAAAGCGCTTGATCAGCTTGGCGTTGATGCTGTTGAAATTAAACATGGTATTCAGGGACAATGTATATAAAGTATGGAAGGTTTAATTAATAGAGTCGCAGATTTTATAAAAAAGTATAATCTGCAGGATAAAACGATTATCTCAGGTTTTTCTGGAGGATATGATTCAATGTGCCTTTTGGATATATTGTCTAAAATAAAAGAAATGCCTGATTTTGAAGATATTAATATAGTGGCAGCACATTTTAACCATAATTGGCGCGGAGAAGAATCTTTGAAGGAGCAGGAAATTTGCAGGATATTTGCAGCATCTAAGGGCTTTGAATTTTTTGTAAAAGAAGCTCCTAAAGGTTTAAAGAAAACAGAAAATGATGCAAGGATTGCTAGATACGAATTCTTCGAAGAGGCATATGAAGAATATGATGCAGATGCAGTTTTTACTGCTCACAACAAAGATGATAATGCAGAAACAGTTCTGTATCGTATAATTAAAGGGACAGGTATTGTCGGTCTTAAAGGGATTTCTGAAAAAAGAGATTATTTTTATAGACCTCTGCTTAGTACAAAACGTACTGAAATTGTAGAATATTGCAACCAGAATAATCTTTCGCCTAACAATGATTCATCAAATTCTAACACTGCTTATAAAAGAAACTATTTGCGATTAAATGTTATACCTTCTCTTGAAAAAATTAATGCCGGTGTAAAGGATGCTTTAAATACGCTTGCGGCAAATGCTGCAAGTGATGATGCGATAATTAATGAATATTTATCCGGTATTAGACCAAGGATATTTTATGATGATAAAATTCTTACTGTTGAATATAAAAAACAATCAAAGCCTGTTAAATTAAGACTATTGCACGAATATATCCAGTCGCTTAATCTGGATTATGACTATAAAAAAATTAATGAAATTTATGAGTTTTTGGAAAATAACATTGAACAAAGAAATGGCAATACAGTATCTCTTGCTTCGGCCTTGTGGCTCTATGCTGACGAAAAAGTTATAGAAACCATACCACCAAAACAAAAAACAGAAACGGAAATTTTAAAAGAAGAACAGGTTATAGTTTCAGGAGAAGGTGAGTACAATATAGGAGATAAGACATTAATAGTCAAAAAATATATTGATAGAGATATCTTTGTGTTCCCTGAATCAACTTCTAATTTTGCCTATGTAGACTTATCTAAAGTCGGTTTTCCGCTAACTTTGCGCACAAGAAAAGATGGAGATATAATAAGCCCGTTCGGTATGACAGGCACTATGAAACTAAAAAAATATCTGAATGCTAAAGGTGTTGCTAAACACAATCGGGACGGGATTTTGCTTCTTTGTAGTGATACAGAGGTTTTATGGGTTATGGGTGTAGGGTTGAGCAGTAAAGTCGGTGTGAAAACCAAGCCGACACATGTCTTAGAGGTGATTTAATGAAAATGATTACTGAAGGAGATTTAAAAATTTTATATACGGCAGACGAGATTCAAAAAGCAATAAGCTCTCTGGGAGAATGTTTAAATAAACGGTATAATAGAGAAGAATTGTATCTTATTTGTGTTTTAAAGGGTTCAGTAATGTTTATGGCCGACTTATCCAAACACCTAAAGATGCCTATAAGAATGGAATTTATAAGACTCTCCAGCTATGGATCCGGCTTTTCTTCTACGGGTAAGGTTAATGCTGTGGATATTTCACTGCCGGATTTAAATGACAAAAATGTATTAATTGTCGAGGATATTATTGACACCGGACATACGGCAAGATTTTTAGTCGATTTTATAAAACATAACTTTAAAACAAGAAGTTTAAAATTCTGTTCATTGCTTGATAAAAAAATTAAACGTGAAGTTAATATTGAGCCTGATTACTATGCCTTTGAAATAGATGATAAGTTTCTTGTTGGTTATGGGCTTGATTATGACGGTTATTATAGGAATTTGCCTTACATTGGTTATGTTGAAACATAAACAAAATATTTAGAAAACCGGTCAATAAGTTAATAATAAGCCGGAGGTTTTTTACAAAAGAATATTTGTTATAATACAAATATGAAAAGAATATTTGCAATACTTATACTGTTTAATATCATAACGCCGTTATCTTTCGCGGAATCAATATATACATATAGTCCGCAAAGCAGTCAAAGAACTGTTCTTAAGCGTTCTGCACGCGGTCAGGATATGTATGATAATTTAGGGAATAGGAGAGTTAAAATAAGAGAATATTCAAATGGCAGGAATGTTCTTTATGATCAGGATGAAACAAGAGTTTTCAGATCTGGAAACAGATTGCCTGCAAATGTTTTTGATAACTCTGGTAATAAAGTCGGAACGGTAAGAACGCTATCTAATGGCAGAGCATATTCGTATGACGGATATGGAAATAATACCGGTACTTTCAAAATATTTCCAAGCGGGCGCGGACTTATGTATGATAATATCGGAAATATGAAGGGTTCTTTTAGAACAAAATATTAATATAAATAAATAATAAGGTGAAGTTTTACCTTCACCTTATTATTTATTTGTTTACTTAATAGCTGCTTTTACCCTTGCAAGGGAATTTTCTTTACCCAGTATATCCAAAATAGCAACCATATCTGCGCCGCAAGTTCTTCCTGTAATGGCTGCTCTGATTGCCCACATAGTAAATTTAGGTTTATAACCTTTTTCTTCTTTAAACTTAGCTCTGAATTCAGCCAGTTTCTCGTGAAGATTTTCTTCATTCCAAGCCCAGGTTTCGGCTTGAGCTACAAAAGCACTAAGGACATCCTGAGCCCAATCTGTATCTAAAACTTCTTCTTGTGCTTTAGGTTCAATTTCTACTTTACCTCCGCCGAAAAAGTATGAAACAGCATCAGTTATGTCAGATAACAGTACTAATGGTTCTCTTGTAACCTCAATCATCTTATCAAAATGCTCCGGAGTTAATTCTGATAAATCGTATTTTGTTAAATATTTTTTTAATTTTTCTTTCAAAACATTCATTGGGAGCATTTTAATATAATGACTGTTCATCCACTTTAACTTATCATATTCGAAAATTGAATTAGAAGAAGAAATTTCATTAATTCTAAAATCTTGAGCAATTTCATCAACAGTCTTTAT
>CALUQF010000141.1 GCA_944322835.1 Candidatus Gastranaerophilales bacterium
TACAGATATTTGTATTCACCCTGACGGACAAAATCATCAATCTCAATAACCTCCTGTTTATTTTCGTGATTAACAAAAATTGTCTCTATTCCGGATTTAAAATCCGCACAGAGCTTGGCAACTTTTTCTACGTTAGGAATAATCAAATCCTGATTAATAGTATCAACAATCATTGCAAGCCTTGTCATCTGACCTTGTGTTTTTGTATTAATTTCTGTTGCGGTTTTAGCAGAAGTTGATTCAACTGCCCCTATCATATTCGGGAAAATTCCTGATACTTCTGCCATTAAATCGTTCAGGAATGAAATATCTTCCATAAATACCGTAGGATTAAACGTTAATTGCTGGAAGGCAGCCGCCGGGGAGAGGCTGTCGCCGTATTCGATAATTTTTCCAGGATAAAGATTAATTTCATCTTCATCAAAGAATCCCTCGGGCGCTAAAAGCGGCGGATTTTCATTCAGAGCCTGCAAATTACAGGTTCTATTCATCAAATCTTCCTGAAAATGTGCAAGCGAAAGAACCGAATACAGAGGGCTTATTCCCCTTTTGGTTTCCGGATCAGTAATAAATGCGCCGTATGAAAACGGGTTAATTATACTTTCATTCTTTTCAAAAACAGCCAGATATTTTCTTGCAACAACAACCGCATGCCAGTTCTTAAGCAGTGTTCCGTCCGGAAGCTTCAAATCACCCCAGTGCTCTAAAACTTCAATGGTAGAACCCTTTACAACATCTGCGCTAAATGCATTTGATTTCATATTTGTACTGTTTGCGCTGTCGCATAATCTGCTGATTTCTTCCGCCTGTTCCGGAGTAAAATGGTAATATTTGTTTTTAAGAATTTCGGAAGGAGTCTTATACGTTCTGTAAATCTTCGGACAAGAATCCCAATTATCTTTTTGCGCCGTATCAAAAACCAAATCTGCCGGATTAACGGGGTAAATATAAGGATTATCGTAGATTTTACGCGTGTCAACCCAATAATTTTTACCCTTGGAAATCGCATCTAATATAACCGGAAGTTTTGTTAAGTCTTGCGAAAACAGGTTCCTGAAAAAATCAATCGGGCGCCTGTATTCTTCATAATTCTTTTTCCAGGCAGTAAATGAAATCAGTTCCCCGTACAAAAGCGCATAATCAATAATCTGATCACAAGTTTTCGGGTAATTCATTTTTTCCAGAACATCAACAAGCATAGCCTTCTGCTTGTTAGAAGCGTTATTGGAATCGTGATTTTCACCGGATACATCAAACATAGAATTAACATTTGCGTAAGTATTACGCCAAATATAAGCCTTTAGTGTCTGGTAAAACATAAAAGTCTTACACATCTTAACCTTCGACTTCCATTTTTGCGTCTTATCGGAAATCGATTTGAAATCGTTTTTGAAGAAAATTTCGTTTGCAAGTTTTGACGCCATCTCAAGATTTACCGACCTTTGTGAATTAAGCGAAGTAAACTTGGAAGCAATCTTTTTAACAAGCGCACCTTCTTCGTCTTTAGTAAGTTTCTTAACAGAACTATCTTTTTCAATAATGTATTCAAAAGACATCTTTTTCCTTTCCGGAGCTTAGCTCCAATTGTTGTTAGTGATGAGTGATGAGTGAAGGGTGAAGGGGTAATTTTGTAAATTGTGGTTATAAAAAATTTTTGAAACATAGCGGGTTGGTTAGGAAGATATATTTGATGCGATAAAACATAGATTTACGATATCCTACAGATTATAGAGTTATAAAGAAAATCATATTGATACATGATGGGCGAGTTAAAATTTATATGTTAATATTATTGCTAGTATAAAATTTAAATATGGTGGAGTTGTATGAAATTAGCTTTTTGTTACATGTTTAAGGATAATAAATTTTATCAAAAATATCTCTACTATTTTATCTTTACAAGTATTGCGGCTTTTTTGTATAACTATTCTGATGCTCAAATGACCGTGCAAAACATTTCGGCACAATCACTGTTAATGTATTTACTAGGACTAATAATTTGGGCTATACCTATTGGGTATAATTATTCTTGTATCAAAGCATTAAACAGTCAAAAAGAAAATTTTATTTTACCAATGACTAATTTCAAAAAAAATTTTGTAACCGGTTTTAAATTTGGCTTGGCATTTTTACTATTTTTTTTAGCTTTTATTTTCATTGCTATATTTATAAATTTTATACACAAATTACTAATCTTGCCCGTGATTTTATTTATAATTCTCTATTCTCTGGCTTTTAACTTTATTTTTGCAACAACGGAATCATTAACATCATTTTGTCAATTTAAGAAAGTAGTAAATCTAGTCAATGATAATAAATCACAATACTGGATATGCTTGTTATTATATGCTATCGTGAATACAATTGCTTGTGGTTTTGACTCACTGCTCTTTGGTCTTTCTCATTCAATCTTAGCAACAGCGGTTGCTTCAATATTAGGCTCCACAATAGTTTCCTATGCCTCATTTGTTAACGCATATTTTGTAGCAAAAGCTATAAAAAATTAATTAATCTATAAACCGAATTTTATGTCATTGCGAGGACGATTAGTCCGAAGCAATCCAGCCAATTTATAACTATTATATTTTAATCTAAAATACAATAATACAAATCATGCCAATCGGGGTTATTCAATTCGATTAATTCAAGTTTTGATTTTCAACTACCACCTTTAAGTTGTTTTTCACGAGCTATTGCAGAATTAATATTTGCACAAACTTCATAATACCCTAATTTATCAACTCCATATTTTTGAGTAAAGCCTTCAACTACTTTATTTTTATGTTCCCATACTCGTTTTACAAGGTTATTGGTCACGCCCACATATAAAGTACCATTCTTTTTATTAAATAGGATATATACATAATATTGCCTGTTATTCATAAATAAATAATATCAAAATGTTAAAGTTAATAAAAGTCTGGATTGCTTCGGACTAATCGTCCTCGCAATGACGCTACACTGATAGGGTCTGGCGGTTTGGCATACCTGCCCAACGAAATCACTCCAACAAAACGAACAAAAAATTTCTGGAATTTTATATTGTTAAAATTAAAAATATATGCTAAAATAGATTCTGTCACAATCTTGTTATACAGATTGCAGAATAGTTTACACAAGTGTTCGAAAGGAGGATTTAGTATGCCTTTATTATGGACACTATTAAGAAAACTTTTGGGAAGAGACTAGCTGAGCTTAGAAAAAAGAGAGGGTTCTCACAGGAACTATTCTCAGAGCTAATCGGAATTTCACAAAGGAATTTGAGTAAACACGAAACAGGAAAATCGTTCCCCAGGCGTTGTTTTGCAGAAATTTTGAAGGTTTTAAACATTCCTGCAAAAGACTTTTTTGATTGGGAACATTTGATTCTCTCAGACGAGGAAAAACGAGAATTTCTCAAAAAGGTAATAGATGAATTACCGCCAGAGTTTTTAAACCTGTGTTTTAGAGTCGCTAATATTTGGAAAAATTAGCTATTTGCGCTATGCTCTAAAAGAGCATAGCGCCTTTATTATAATAGAAAAATTCGCACGGCTCCCTGTTGAAACTTTGATAAAAGAAAATCAAAAAGAGTATTATAACGTTCTTGGAGCAAGTGACAATGCTGCCAACAGCACAAAGTTTATTGAATTTATGCTATCTGTCATCTTAAACACAATTGATGAAATTATTGAAACCGAAAAAAAGGTTACTCAAAAAGTTACTCTAAAGGTTACTGCAAATCAGCAGAAAATTATTGAAGTACTGGAAAGTAATCCTTATGTAACTCAAGAAGAACTCTCTAATATTGTTGGAATTACAAGAAAAAGCATAATTGCAAATATGAAAAAACTTAAAGAAAACGGATTAATAAAACATATTGGTGCTGACAAAAATGGTTATTGGCAAGTAATTGATGTTTTTTAAAAGCAAAACTGCAAGAACGTAGGTTTTGGTAATCTTTGATTACCGAAACATCATCACCTATGTTTTTGATGCTACAACCCTGACAAACTCTTCAGAAGTTTAAAACGCAATATAGTTAATTTACTATTAATAACTCCTTGACTTTCTTATAATTTTCTAATGCTTTAGCAATTCTTTCCTTAGAAATTTTCTTTACCGTATATCTGGCATCTCTACTATCTCTATATAAGGGTTCATAGTATTTCGACACATCTGCAAGTTTTGCGGCAGATTCACGACTAAGCCATCGTCTTATACTGTCGTGAGAATTTATTGAGTTTTGCGGAATATTCTTATTGTATAAATATGCTTTTGCATAGCATAGTGCACTATAAAAAAGCGCAACCAAAAGATTCATTATTTTTTAAAAACTCATATAAGCGAAAATTTTCTTCTGATTTTGCCAAAAAATTTAATACTGTATCGTTCACTATATCTCCACTGCCGTTTTGGGTAAAACTTCGTTTTGAGAGCTTATCATGTTTAACGGATAAATAAACACTTCCGGGAAATAGGCATAATCACGTTCCCAATCAAGTAAATACTTATTTATTTTATCTTCTATATCAAAATTCTCCGTTTGATAAAAAATGTATATTTCTAATTTATCATCACTAACATTGATATATACATTTTGCACTGTCTCAACAGACTTAATTTTATTAATTGCGTGAATTAAGTCTACCAGAAAAATCGGCATTTCATTAAAAGGAAATGCTCGTTTTTCATAATATTTGCTTTCTGTATATTCTGTTGCCATAAAAACCTCATACTACTATATTCAATTATAGCTAACTCATAATAGGAATTCCTCATCCTTTTGGATAAGAAATATCGACCGATGGATTTAATATCTATTTTTTAACATTTTCTCCAATCCTTTAAAATCCACACATTAAGCAGCAGTAGGTCTGCCGGTTGGGCATACCTGCCCAACGAAATCACTCCAACAAAACAAACAAAAAATTCCAGAATTTTATATTGTTAAAATTAAAGATATATGCTAAAATAGATTCTGTCACAATCTTGTTATATAGATTGTAGAATAGTTTACACAAGTGTTCGAAAGGAGGATTTAGTATGCCTTTATTATGGACACTATTAAGAAAACTTTTGGGA
>CALUQF010000142.1 GCA_944322835.1 Candidatus Gastranaerophilales bacterium
TGAGTTGTAAATATGGCTTTTTCGCCCTGATACGCCGGCGGGGAGGCGGGGCAGGCGAGGTTGTAAATCTCATCAATCTTTTCTTCTATACTAAGCGGCTCTATGATATTATGTTCAATAAACTTAAAACGCGGATTTGTCATAAGTTCTTTGACATTATCAAGTGAACCTGTATAGTTATTATCCACACAAATAATTTTGTTATTTTCATCCTGGATTAACCGCTTGCATAAATTTGAGCCGATAAATCCCGTTCCGCCGGTGATTAAGATTGTTTTCATTTTTTGTTCCTTTTCTGAAATTTTATTCTTATTCCAAATATTGTGATGACTTTAAAAATCTTCTTTTCAGTTTTTAGATTTTGAATTGAAAAAATACGCTGCAAAAAATTTTTATAAATAATTTGATGTTTTGCCGGCATTAATACAAATTTTGTGTTTTTATAAATTATTTCTTCATAAAAAGGTGTCATCTTGGCATATTTCCAAAATGAATCTGCATTAATCGTTGAAGGATCATGCCATGGTTTTAAAAAACCTGTAAAGTGCAAAAAATATGGTTCATTTAATGATTTCATATATTCATTTTTTAAATTACCAGGAAGCTTTAAAGTCTCTAACTTGTGAAAGATAGCTATATGATTCATTACATTCCATTTATAATCTATAAATTTCACTCTATCTTTACATACCGAATTTATAATACATTGATCAACATATTTAGGTTTCTTAATATCTCTCAATTTTTTAATACATAAGTTTGTAAAATCCATTTCCAATAATTTAGGAATATCCATTATTAATAAACCGGCATTAAAATAATTACAAGTTTCTTTTAATTTTAAAATTTCTCTATAATACTTGAGCTCTTTTTCATCATTAGTATCAATTTGCCGTATAACTTCTATATCACGAACAGCCCCGAGCAAATTATCTCCTAAATCTATATTGTAAAGTCTTGCAGGATCCTCTAAAAAAACAGCATCACAATCACAATATATAACTTTTTTAAATGTTTTGAAAACAAAAGGTATGAAAAACCTAAAATAAGTTGATATAGAAAAATGTCCCCATATATAGAATAAATCTTCGTTATATTTAGCTAAATATGGAGTAATATTAACAAAATATATTTTGACATTTTTTGTTTCCAGAGATTTTATTCTTTGTTTTTTGGGATATGAAATATCTCCATCTAAAATATAAATACTGTAATATTTATTTTTATCACAGTGCTCAATAATCGATTGAATTGTAACTCCTAAGTATGGAGAATAATTATCGTCCGAAGAAAAAATTATAGCAATTTCTTCAGTATTGTTACAACATACCTCGTTAGTAATAAGCGATAAATCAGTTTTATACATAATTCCTCCTCTTAAATTTTATTTTTAATTCTAAAAAATACTCTTTTTCTCTTTTTCATAATGTAAGTATCTATTTAGTTCTGATATATTATCACCGGTATCATCACCAATCATATTATCGAGCATCCATTGATAATCCATATCACTCATTTTGCCATCTTCAGATGCTTCGGTTGCTAATGCTCGCCCTAAATGAATAGGCTCAAATATATCATTTTTAATTAAGACCGCCGGTTTATGATAACCTACTAATATTTTTATTGTTTTGTTATTGTCCAATTATTTACCCCCTCTTCCCACCTGTAGGCGGTTTTTATACTGTCTTCTATTGTTCTTTTTGGCTGCCAGCCGAGAACGGTTTTTGCTTTTTGAGCATTGGCATACAAAGCTTCCGCATCTCCTGCACGTCTCGGAACAACCTCTACGGCTATCTTTCGCCCTAAAACTCTTTCACAAGTATCAAAAATCTCTTTAACGCTGTTTCCGCATTCGGTACCCAAATTAAACACATCGGATTTGTTTTCTCTCTCCAAATACTCAAGCGCTAATCTATGAGCTTCCGCCAAGTCCTCAACATTCACATAATCTCTTATACAAGTGCCGTCCGGAGTGTTATAATCATCTCCAAAGATTTTGAAAGTCTGCCCTTTCTCAAATACCGATTTCAAAATATTGGGAACCAAATGAGTCTCGGGCTCGTGCCATTCGCCTACACGACATTTTGCATCACAGCCCGCAACATTAAAATATCTTAGTCTGATTGATTTTAAGCCGTAAGCCTTATCATAATCTTCCATAATCTTTTCCACCATTAATTTTGAAGAACCGTAAGGACTAACAGGCTTCTGCGGGTGATTTTCGTCTACCGGAATATATTCAGGATTACCATAAGTCGCGCAGGTCGAAGAAAATACAATCTTCTTACAATTATGCTTTATCATTGTATCCAGCAGGTTCAAAGTCCCTGAAGTATTGTTTCTGTAATATTTTGCTGGATTTTCAACAGATTCTCCGACAAGAGCAAACGCCGCAAAATGGATTACCGCATCTATTTTGTACTTAGAGAAAACAGATTCTATTTCCTCAATGTTTCTCAAATCACCTTTTTCAAACTTAACATCACCAAGGCTCTGTAGTGTCTCAACTGTCTCAATATGTCCGTTTTCAAGATTGTCAAAAATCACAATCTCTTTACCCGCATTCAAAAGATTTATTACAGTGTGGCTTCCTATATATCCTGCTCCGCCCGTTATTAATAACATATTTTGCCTTTCCATTATTATGTAGTATAGACTTTTACAATATTACTCTTGTGTTTTTCACCATAAAAACAATAATCACTAAGTTTTTCTTCTATATATTTGATCTCATTTTGTTTTTCATAGGTTTTATAAATACCAATATTGTTTATAGATATATCTGGATTGAAATATTCCAGCTTATGCATATGTTCTTTTTCATTCAAACCAACAAACTCATTAATCTGTCTTGATATTTCCTCGTAATTAAGAACAAAATCTTCAAAACGAATTATCATAATATTTGGATGTTTTGGTGCTTCCAAATAAGCAGGGCAGCCTCTGTGATAAAACCACTTTACAAAATCGATTGGATTATGTGGCATCCAAGAAGCCTTTAAGTTAATTCCGGTTACATATACATCTCTAGGATCTCTATATACGCAGATTTGTTTAAAATCGCCAAAATAATCAATATTTTTTTCACTTTCAAGTTTTGAAGTTGTGAACATTTGATCCCATACTAAAAACTCATTAGATTCTATAGAGTGCAAAACTCCTGTAATATACTCTTTTGCTATTTTTCTATATTCTGAAATGCTGAGATTTTTAAGATAATATATATACCTATCTTGTGGTAAGATATCCCGAAGGAGCGGACTCCGTAAATTGGCATATTTTGTTATAGCAGAAAAGAATTGATAAAAATACAAGCCTTCAAATCCATTATCTGTTTTAACCTTTAAATCAGTAATATTATCTACAAATTTTTTTGTTAATTCCCAGAAATAATCATTAAATATACCGCCTTGTCTATAAAAATATTCTGCAACAGTTAAGAAATGCTTTATAGTTAAATCATCAAGAAAATAATTCGACGTGTTGAATATTCTTTCCATATCCATAACACTACCCGCTGCTCTAAATATATCTAATTCATCAGAATTTTGTTTTGTATAACCAGAACCATCGTTTGTATCATGATAGCCTAGAGTGGTAACATTGGAAAACTCTGATAAATAATCAAGCACAGCACCGCTTCCGCTGTGACCAAATCCGGTTGTACATACTAACTGTCCATAACTGGATAAAATATTTGTATTTGGAACAGAATAATACTCCGGTTTTGAAGATTCTTTAATTTCAGAAGTTACTTTATCGATTTTTTTGTATGTTTTGTATGTATACCACGGAAATAAAAAATAAGATTTGATAAATTTCCCTATGGTTTCTATTGGCCTCTGTTTTTTAGAATATTTAAATTTTAATTTTACTCCCAGTATACTAATTACTTTATGATTATCCTGGTTAACAGAAGAAAATATTTTCTGCAATATTGTAATATATCTCTTTTTAGCCAAAAGAATTGCTTTATTATAGATATCAACTTTTTTTAATTCTCTTTTCCCATAAATATTTTCATAAAATTTTAAAATCTCTGTAAAAGCTTTATGTTCAGATAATGTTTTATCAGACACTCTATAAAAGTATTCAGCTGTACCTAGCCATAACTCTACAATTCGAAGCTTTACTTCTAATGGTTGTTTTTGATATACTTCTTTGCTTTCAAAATACTTAATACTATTCAATAAACGCCTCATTCTATTTTGTTTATTAGCCGTTGATGAAGCATGATATTTTCTATATACATGAAGTGTATCATTTATAACGACATATTTAGGATTATACAAATGACATTCTAAAGAATATATTGTATCTTCAGCAAACCTTATTTGCTCTCCAAAAGTTATATTATGGGCATCTAAAAAATCTTTTCTAAACATTCTATATGTAGTTGATGAACATAAGCTAATCATATTAAATTCTTTAGGTGCATTGAAATACGCTCTGATCTTGGGCATCGTATGGTGTCCTATAAATTCCCCATCTTCTAAAGCTATGATTCCCCATACTGCTATGTCTGCCTGGTTTGCTTCTAAACTATTATAAATTGTTTCAAGAGCAGTCTCTCTATATAAATAATCATCACTATCCAAAAAATAAACATATTTACCTGTGGCAATTTTATATCCATTATTTCTTGCCGCAGAGATTTTTTGATTTTTCTGACTCTTTACTATTATTCTACTATCTTTTTGTTGATATTCATTTAAAATTTTTAATGATTCGTCCGTTGAACCATCATCTATACAAATTATTTCAATATTTTTAAATGTCTGATTTATTACGCTTTCAAGACATTCCCTTAAATATTTTTCTGTATTATATACTGGTATAATTATTGAAATATCAGTATGCATCTTTTCTCCTTTAAAATTTTTATTCTAAACTATAATGAATTTTCAACTATAAAAAAAATTTAAAACTAGCTATTTTAACTCTTTCTGTTGTTTCAATTATCTCCACACTACTCTTTTTTTCATTATAATTTTTTATAAAAAAAGAGCAGAATAGTTTGAATATTTTAGAAGAGAACTATTCTAATTTAC
>CALUQF010000143.1 GCA_944322835.1 Candidatus Gastranaerophilales bacterium
CTGGGCTTATGCCTTGATGGACGTTGATGAATCCAGATATGTTTCTATGGCAAAAGATATGTTTAATACAAAGGATTTCCTGACTTTGTATCTTAATAAGGAATTTTTCTTTGAAAAACCACCGCTGTATTTCTGGGGAGAGTGTCTATCCTTTGCGCTATTTGGAAAGATAACCGAGTTTACCGCAAGATTTCCTGTAGCACTATATGGTACTTTATGCGGATTTTTAACCTATTTTATGGGAAGAAAAATCGTTTCAAGAACTTATGGTGTTGTTTCAGCCCTTATACTTGCAACTTCTTTAGAATTTTTAATACTTTCAAAATTCGCTATTTTAGATATTGTTGTTTCAACCTGTGTTTGGTTCTCTCTCTGTTTTGGAATGCTTACTTTCTTCTGTGAAGAAAAGAATAAAAAATATTTCTGGTGGCTTTTCTATATATTTTCAGGACTGGCAGTCATGGCAAAAGGTATTCCCGGATTTGTCGTTCCGTTTGGTTCAATGTTTTTTATTGCAATAGTTTCCAAAAGATTTAAAGAAATTTTCAGGCCTCAATATTTTATAGTCGGATTTATTCTTTTCTTCTTGATTACACTTCCGTGGCATATTGTTATGTTAAAGATGCATGATCCGCTATTCTTTAATGAATATGTAATGAAGCACCATATTTCACGTTTCTTAGGGTCAAAAGATTTGGGCAGACAGCAGCCGTTCTATTTCTATCTGCTTACTATATTATGGGGATTTTTCCCTTGGATTGTATCTACTTTATCAGTTCTTATAAGAAAAATTATCAAAAAAGATTTTGAATTCAAGAATATGACAGATACAAGAAGGTTTTTGCTGTATAACGGAATTATAGCTGTATTTACACTGCTCTTTTTCTCTTCATCAAAGACTAAACTAATAACATATATCTTACCTATTTATCCCTCACTTGCTTGCCTTGGCGGGTATATATGGACTAATTATATAGAGAAGGGGGAATACAGCAGAATTATTAACAAAACGGTTTATGTAATCGGCGGAATATTTATTGTTGCATCAATTGCCGCTGCATATACGTGGTGGTATCTGCCATGCCAGCTAAACTATGATATTGCAGACGCAAAACCTCTTTGTATAGCTTTACTGCTGTTATGCGGTATTTTATCAATTGTATTTACAAAAAAGGAAAAATTTGCAGGGGTATTCTTTACCTATGTAATATTTATGCTTTGTTTATCAGCTTTTGGAACGGAAAAGTTCTTTAAGATTGATTACAAATTTGGTCAAGATGATTTATTAAAATACGCTCAATATGCAAAGGCTAATAATAAGACCCTCACTTGCTACAGGTTTTCGCATAAGTATTCTTTAATTTATTATGGCGGAAAGCCGGTTGAATACGGAAAAGAATATGGGATTAATGAGTTAAAGCAGGCTCTAAATAAAGAAAATAATCTGGTTATTATTCCTCATAAAGCAATGGAAGATGATGTAAAAGCGCTTAAGTACAATATAATAGATGACGGAAGAAAATATGTTCTTGTAGAGGGTATCAAATGATAGGATTTGTTAGCGAAGCGATTTTTAGACTTATATATCCTCTGTTTTTAATATTACATAAAAAGGCCGGATATTCTGATGAGGCATTTATACAAAAATGCGGTTATATTGGCAATTTTGAACCAAATGAGAGAGTTATCATGTTTCACGGTGTTTCTGTCGGTGAAATAAACGCAATTGAAAAGCTTGTAAAAGAAACCAGAAAGGCTTTTGCTGACTCAAAAATCGTTGTCACAACAGGAACAAATACAGGTCAGGAGATTGCGCATAAAAAGCTCGGCGAGACGGCGGATTTAATAACATACTTCCCGTTTGATACTCCAAGCTGCGTGGAAAGATTTCTTGGTAAAGTCAAACCTACGGATATTTTGATGGCAGAAACAGAAATTTGGCCTAATTTCGGGGGTAAATGTAATAAACACGGCATAAATTTGTACATAATAAACGGGAGAATATCAGATAGAACTTTCCGTTCATACAAGAAGCTAAAATTCTTCTTCAAGCCGCTTTTGAGGAACTATACCGGAATATTCACCCAGAGTAGGGAGGATTTAAACAAATTTTTGGCTCTCGGTGCAAATCCTGAAACAACCAAAAGAATGAATAATTTGAAATTTGATATTACCCCGCCTGAAATTGATTTTGAGTTTGAAAAAGGGGGAAGGGTATTTCTTGCGGCATCTACTCACTCTGGAGAAGATGAAATTATTTTCGATGCTTATAAAAAATTAAAAGAAAAGTATCAGGACTTAAAGTTTATAATCGCTCCAAGACACTTAACAAGACTTGACGAGGTGAAATCTATTATAAAAACCTATTGCCTCCGATCAACAGGAGCGTCTTTAGCAGATAATGATATAATGATACTGGACACAATGGGAGAGCTGGGTAAAATTTTTGCTTTTGCTGATATTGCATTTATAGGCGGAAGTTTTAATAAAACAGGAGGACATAATCCGCTTGAGGCTGTAATATTTGGAAAACCTGTTATATCAGGCCCTTCCATCAATAATTTTAAAGACATTTACGCAATTATTCAAAACGCAGGTGCCGGATTTGTTGTAAAAACGAAGGAAGAGTTATTTAATACCGCGGACAAGCTTTTATCAGATGAAACTTTTTACCAAAAAACATCAGAGGCTTGTATAAATGTATTTAAAGAACAACAAGGCGCTCTGGATTTTGTATTAAATGTTTTAAAATAAAATTTTACAAACGTTAATATGTTTATGTGCTAGATTTATAATATGTCGAAATTGATACCATTACATATCCACTCAGAGTATTCACTTCTTGATGGAACAATAAGAATAGGGGATTTGGTTAAATATGCGGTAGATAATGAACTTCCGGCAATTGCGGTTACTGATCACGGGGTTATGTATTCAGCAATTGAATTCTATGAAAAAGCTAAAGAAGCCGGTATAAATCCGCTTATCGGGTGTGAATTTTATGTTCATGATGGCGATATTCATGTTCATGATAATAACAACAATCCGCTTTATCACCTGATTTTGATATGTAAAGATTCTGTCGGCTATAAAAACATGATTAAGCTGGTTTCTACGGCCTGGTGCGAAGGATTTTACTATAAGCCGAGAATAAATTTTGATTTATTAAAAGAACACCATGAAGGATTGATTTGCGCTTCTGCTTGCCTTGGCGGAGAAGTATTACAGCATCTCTTAAAACAGGAATATGATAAGGCTAAAGAAACTGCGCAAAGGTACAAAGATTTATTCGGCGATGATTATTATATAGAGCTTCAAGACCATAATCTTGAAGAACAGAAGCGGACAAATCCTGATTTGATAAAAATTGCAAAAGAGCTCGGGATTAAGATGATTATTACAAACGACTCACACTACTTAAAGCGTGAGGACGCTGATGCGCAAGATTCTCTATTATGCTTGCAGACAAATGCAGACAAGGACGATCCTAACCGCTTCCATTTCCCGAATAACGAGTTTTATATCAAGTCAAAAGAAGAAATGCGCAAAGCTTTCTCATGGATGGACGATGAGACATTTGAAGAGTGCGTAAAAAATACAGAAGAGGCAGCTTCAAAATGCCATATTGAAATTGAGCTTGGCAATGCGCCGCTTCCTCATTATGATGTGCCGGAAGGCTATACAAACGAGACTTATCTTGAGCATATTGTGTATGAAGGCTTAAAAAAACGTTACGGTGAAATAACTCCGGAGCTTAAAGAGCGCGTAGATTATGAACTCCGGGTTATTAATAAAATGGGATTTCCGGCATACTTCCTTATCACTTGGGATTTTATTCATTATGCAAAAACCCATAATATTCCGGTTGGTCCCGGAAGAGGTTCGGCTGCGGGAAGTGTTGTTGCGTATGCGCTTGAAATAACAGATTTGGATCCAATAAAGCACAATCTGTTGTTTGAAAGATTCTTAAACGAAGAACGTTTCACAATGCCTGATATTGATATTGACTTTTGTATTGAAAAAAGACGTCAGGTTATTGATTATGTTACTCAAAAATACGGTGAGGACAGAGTCTGCCAAATTATTACATTCTCTACTTATGCACCAAAGGCAGCTTTTAAAGGTGTCGCACGTATTTTAAAAGTTCCGTTTGCAGAAAGTAACAGACTTACAGGTTTGATTGAACCGGCAATAGAGTTAGCTCAGGCAACAAATCCAAAAGCAAAATGGATAAAAGACGCCATTCAAGTTGAGGGTTCTGAGCTTAGAAAATCATATGATGAGGATTACCAAATTCCTAATCCGGAAACAGGTAAAAGTGTAAGCTTTAAAAAGCTTATAGATATGTCAATGGCAATCGAAGGCCTAAAGTGCGGAACAGGTACACACGCGGCCGGAGTTATAATCTCACACGCGCCTTTGGATACAATAATCCCTGTTCAGCCGTCAAAAGACGGAATTGTACAGACAGGTTATCCGCCTCATGAAGTTACAGAAGTTCTTTCTCTTCTTAAGATGGACTTTTTGGGCTTAAGAAACCTTACAATGATTTATAAAACCGTTGATATGGTAAAAAAATACAGGGGTGTTGATATTGATATAAATAATATCCCTCTTGATGATAAAGAGACCTATAAAATGCTAGTTCGCGGAGAAACCGTAGGTGTATTCCAGCTGGAATCTCAAGGTATGATAAACCTCGTAAAACGCCTAAAACCTGACGTATTTGAAGATTTGGGTGCTCTTGTTGCTTTATTTAGACCGGGGCCTTTAGGTTCGGGTATGGTTGATGAGTTTGTTGCAAGAAAACACGGGGTTAAAAAAGTAACTTATGCTCACCCGCTATTAGAGCCGATATTAAAAGATACATACGGAACAATTGTTTATCAGGAACAGATTATGCAGGTGTTCCAGACTCTTGCGGATTATTCGCTCGGTGAAGCTGATATCGTGCGCCGTATGATGGGTAAAAAGAAGGTAGAAGAGATGCAGAAGCAGAAAGGCCGCTTTATTGAGCTTGCTTCTACAAGACACGATATGAAACCTG
>CALUQF010000144.1 GCA_944322835.1 Candidatus Gastranaerophilales bacterium
AATCAACATGGAGAGAAGCAGAGCTTGGAGTTTGTAAGGATATAAACCTCTCAACATTTTGGAAAATTGCTGAAGGACTGGGAATATCTCCAGTTCAATTATTGAGTGAACTGGCTGATAATTTAGGTTCAGATTTTACATTAACAGAATTAGAAAATAATTAATTATTATAGTTTTTTATTCACATTGTGATTAAATTTACTTGCACACAGGTGACACACTGTGAAAAATGCAAATCGCTGTATTGTAATATTGATAAGTCTTTTACCCCTTGGTTTACATTTCTCTTAAGTATTTGCAGACAATAGCGGCATATCTTGCTAATGAAATTTCTCCAATGTATCTTATTTCTCCGGAAGAAGATAAATATTACAGAAAATAAGTTATAGGCCGGGCAGCTGCCCGGCCTATAATCTGTTATTCTCCGCTTTGGGGTCATTCTGAATGAGTGGGATTAAGTGAAGAATCTCTTAAAAATATCAAAAAGTTAACGAAATTCTTCGAGCTTATTAAATAACTGTTTTCGCCCTCAGAATGACGGTATGTCTTGAGAGAGGCAGGATATGATAAATTTATGATTTACATTGCATTAAATATTCCTGTTGACGTGGACTATGTTGGGTGTTTTGCTGTCACCTCACCCTGGCCCTCTCCTGTAAGGAGAGGGAATTGATGTGCACCTTGTTAAAAAACTTGCATTTACTTTTTAGCAGTATTCTGAGCTCTGTTTGCCCGCTTTACAAAAGCTCCTATAAGACTGGCAAAAACTATAACCGCGCTGGCAATTAAAATTTTATTTTTTGAAAAATCCGATTTTTTTTTATTGGTTAAATATAACTTTTTTGCGTTGTTGTAAAACAAGTCATCAATAATACTATTTGCGTCCGACTTTAAATCTTTATCATTTTTTATTGATGATTTTATACGCTCTATAAAGTCCGTATAAATATTTAAGGCATCATTCCCTTTGAACCTTGCAAGCGGCGCATCAGAACCGAACATAAGCCTAAAAGACTGGTCGCAGAATCTCCAATCCTTTTCTCCGATACCTTTTAGACGTTTTATTGCTTTTACTATATGTTCCTGCGGCTCATCAATATCAACCCAGGATATATCGGCGTATAAGTTTGCATCTCCTTTTTTTATTGATTCAATTAAAATATCAATAGCTTTATCGTGTGCTTCTCTCCAGCCTGCTCCAAGATGTGCCATTACAACAGGAGTTTTGGGATATTTTTTCGCTAATGAGTATATGTTTTCAGGATCTGCTATATGTTTTACTGACTGATTAACTTTTCCGTCTGGAAGAGTGTTTACCTGACTGTGAAATAAGCAGGGCAGATTGTTTTTAGCTGCAAACTCCATATAAAGTTCATATTTTTTATTAGATAAATCTAACTGTTGTATATCTGAATGAAACTTAAGCCCCATAAATGTATCGGGATTTTCTTTAAAAAGTTTTTTTATATTTTTAACATCTCCGTCTTTTGGACTGCAAGAAGCCAGCAGAGCGAACTTGTCATTATTTTTGAATAATTCTGCAGCGGCCTTGTTTCCCTCATACTCTCCTTTGCTGGAATGTAAAACATCTAAATCAGACACAATAAATTTTTCAACCGTATCTTTATTTGGAAGTGTGGATTTTACAAATATATCAAGGTCGTTTTTATTGTAATTATTTCCGTCATGTCTGCCTACATGCGCATGAGAATCAATGATTTTACTCATAAAACTTATAGAAGAAATCCTATTCATCATATAAATTTCCTATATATAAAGGCTGAATACTTCTTGTTGCCCATTAGTAATGCATAAAATATTATATATACTATGAATTGTAATATTTAAAATTTTTATGTCAACTTAAAATTGTATATCCCATGGACAGTTGCGTAAATTTCGGGTATAATCACCTTACAGGAGAGATTTGAATGAAAAAGATATTATCTATAATTTTTGCATTTTGTTTGATGTTATCAGTCAGCGCAGAGGAGCTTGCAAATATTCCTTATAAAAATATAAAAGAAGAAGGCAAAATAAAATATGTTGACGATGTATGGTCAGATAATGTTACAAGAAAAGATAATGATTATTTTATAAAATTTATTTCGGCAGGGACCGGAAGTTATTCTGAATTTTACCGCCCGGACGGCTCATTTGCTTTTAATACCGGCTGCCAGTATGAATTTATTTATAAGGGTGATTTGATTGGATATTCTAATCAGGATTTAAAATTCTATGATTTTATTTTTATGGAAGGTAAGCTTGTGCCGAGAGAACTAACGCCAGAAGAGGTACAGGTTTTGTTTCCGGATTATACGATAGTTAAAATTTCTGAATTCAGCCCGAATACTAATTCCTTGAAAATAAAGAAAAAAGGACGTAATTTCAAAGTTATCTTATTAAATGATACGGATAAGAATTTTTATCATTATTCATTTACATCAGGTAATTCTAAATACGAATTATATCCATTATCTGGATTTATTAATGTAAAGAAAAAGGGCATGCTTCAATTCTCACACTTTGGAGAAAATACAGATAATTTTCCGTGGTATATATTACTTGTCCGATAAAATGCTTTGAGCGGCGATAAAGGCTGTAGACCAAGCGTTCTGCAAATTAAATCCCCCGCAGAATCCATCTATGTTTAAACACTCGCCTGTAAAAAATAAATCAGGATACTTTTTTGACTCCATTGTTTTTGGGTTAATTCCATCTAAATCGACCCCGCCTGCTGTAACAGTTTCTTCACCCTTATTTGTTCCAGCTACATTTAGCCGGAAGTTATGAATTTTATCTAAAATTAAATCGCGGGTTTTTCCGTTTATTTTATGTGCTTTTATATCGCTTAAGTCTCCTAAAATAGTTTTTGCAAAATTTTGCGGAAAAATTTCGGTAAGAATATTTTTCATATCCTTATGGGGGGATATGTTTAAGAGTTCTTGCAAATTAAACTCTTTCGGGTAGAGGTCAAATGTTAGTTTATATGGGAATTCATCTCTTGCTTTTATTGATGAAATAGTATAAATTAACGGCCCCGATATCCCAAAGTGTGTGAAAAGAATATCTCCTTCTATGTTCAAATCCTTAGATAAGACATTCTTTAGGACAATACCGGACGGCATTTTTATATCGGTATTTAACCCGACTAACGATGGCTTCGGCTCTATTATATTAATATCGAGATTTTTAAGTAAGCTAAAAGAAGCGTGACCGCCGATTGCAACAATAACTTTTTCAAAGAAATACTGCGCTTCTCTTCCATCTCGTGTTATACTCTTGAGCTTAAACCCGCCTTGAACCGGTTCAATCTCAACAACTTTTTCTTTAACAAATTGAGCACCTCTGATTTTTTCTAAAAACTTCTCCCTAACCTCTTTTGCGCTATTAGATTCCGGAAAAATTCTTCCGTTTTCCTGTGTATAAGTTTTTATTCCCATTTCTTCAAAAATACTAATTGTGTCAGCAGTAGAAAATTTTGAAAAAACAGAATATAAAAATTTTTCACCTCTGGGATAGTTTTTTGCAAGCTCTTTGAAATCATATTCAGCATGGGCTAAATTACAACGTCCTCCGCCTGTCGGCAGTAATGTTCTTAAAGGAGAGGCAAAATCAAAAATAGTTACATCAACACCCGACTTTAGCAGAAAGTATGCACACATACAACTTGAAGCTCCGGCTCCGATTATTGCCGTACTTTTATATTCTTGTTCCATACAATAAAACCATTTCCGGATTTTCTAATTCTTCATACAATTGCATAACCGTTTTTTTGAAAAGCGGGTGGACAAAATCTTGTGCAATTTCCAGCATCGGAACCATAACAAATGCTCTTTTATGAAAATGCGGGTGCGGAATTGTTAGTTTGTCCGTATGCAGAATTAAATCATCATAAAACAAAATATCTATATCAATGGTTCTGTCATGATATTCTTTATCCCCCTCTCTTTTTCTTCCGAGCTGCGATTCAATTCTCAAACATTCGCTTAGCAGTTCTTCCGGAGAAAGCGAAGTGGTGATTTGTACCACAGCATTTACAAACCAGTTCTCTGAATCCATTTTCCACGGCTCTGATTCGTAAAAAGAGGAAGTTGATACAACACTAATCTCGGGTACTGCTTTAAGAAGCTGTGTCGCTTGCTGTAAATACCCGACTCTATCGCCAATATTTGAACCTAATGATAAATAGACAATTGCCATATGTAAATTTTACATTGATATTTAACTAATTGTCAACAAAAAAGAAGCCCTAAAGGCTTCTTTCTGTTGTAAAATCTTAACCAAACTATTACTTGTTACCGTAACGTTTTTTGAATCTTTCAACACGTCCTTCAGAGTCAAGAATTTTTTGTTGACCTGTGTAGAACGGGTGGCAGTTAGAGCAGATTTCAACTGTGATATCGTCTACAACAGAACCTGTTTCGATTTCGTTACCGCAAACACATTTGATAACAGTTTTTTTATAATCTGGATGGATACCATCTTTCATTTTTAACCTTCTTTCTTTATTATCAAGATTCCAAACTTGATTTATTTCTTTCGACCAATAATATTTTAGATTGCTAAAAATTTTTAATCAAGCATTTTTATTTACAAAGTGTAAATTTTTGTAAATTCTTTAAATAAATATAAAACCGCTGTTGACAGTGATTTTTGTTTGAAATATGATTGAGGTGCTATAGTCGAAGTAATAGCTCCGTGTGCCGGAAAAAGCTGAAAGTAAGACTTCTGGCTTGAAGGATTAGCAAAGCTTACGGTTTTAACGGAAATTTAGTAAAAACACAAAAATAAAGGAATTTAAAATGACAACAGCTAAAAGACAAAGAATTAGAGTTTGTTTGAGATCATACGAACACAAATTGGTTGACGTATCAGCTGAAAAAATCGTAGAAACAGCAAAAAGAACAGACGCTAAAGTAGCAGGTCCTATTCCTTTACCTACAAA
>CALUQF010000145.1 GCA_944322835.1 Candidatus Gastranaerophilales bacterium
GTTAAATGTAATTTCTATAACTACTGGTCATTAAAAAACAAGAAGAAAAAGAGCGGATTGGTTAGCAGATGCGCTAAAAAACAACCTTTTTGTCCTAAGGATAACTTGAAAATTTTTACAGCACACGCAAGCATCTGGGCAGGGATATATAGAAAAAGCTTCTTAGATGAGAATAATATCCGTCTTTTAGAAACCGCAGGGGCATCATTTCAGGATATGAGCTTTACGTTTAAAGTTCTTGCAACGGTAGATAAAATGTATCTTCTTGATGAAGCCCTACTCTATTACAGGCAGGATAATCCGAATTCATCAGTTAATAACCCTAAGAAAATGTATTGCGTTTGTGATGAATATGAAGAAATCGGGCGGTTTTTGGATAATCATCCTGAAAAGAAAGAACTATTTACCCCTCAAAAACTGAAAAATCAGTATCGTGCTTATTTGTGGAATTTAAAACGTTTAAGCGACGAGTTGAAACCAGAATTCTTAACCCGGTTTTCTAATGAGTTTCAGTTTTATTTTTACAAAGGTGAACTAAATAAAGAGTTTTTCAAATCAATCAAGAAGAAAGATTTGGTATTGTTGGCAGAGAATAAGGATAAGTTTTTAAAGAACCTCGAGGGGAAATTCTCATTATTCGGAGGGCGGAAGAATGGCTAAGGTTTCCGTAATTATTCCTGTATATAATGTTGAGAAGTATCTGCGTGAATGTCTTGAGAGTGTAGTTAATCAGACATTGAAGGATATTGAGATAATTTGCGTCAATGACGGCTCTACTGATAGTTCAGCTCTAATACTGGATGAGTATGCCCGAAATGATAATAGAATAAAGGTCTATACGCAGGAAAATCAAGGGCAGGGAGCTGCGAGGAATATGGCCTTAGAGCTTGCGCAGGGCGATTATATAGCGTTTGTGGATTCTGATGATTGGCTGGAAGTTAGTGCACTTGAAGAATTGTATAAGTTCATAACTGAAAAAGGAGCAGAGGCGGTTGTTTTTGATTTTGTTGAATGTTCAGAGCAGACGGGGAAAAAGAAGTTCGAGAATTTTGCCAGGAAAATAAAAAAGCATTATCATTACGATTTGTTGAAAAAAGGCTGCTTTAGCTGGCGGGATTTGAAGCGGCACTGCCTTTTAAACCTCACGGATGCAGCCTGGCACAAGATATATTCACGGAAATTTTTGATAAAAAACGGGATAAAGTTTGGCACCTGCCGTTTTAATGAAGATGATATTTTTTCGCATAAAGTTCTTTTCTGTGCGTCAAAAATATATTATTTGGACAAATATTTATATAACTACCGTGCGCGGATGAATTCAAGCGTAAATATGTTGTCTAATGAGCGTTTTAAGATATTTGAAACAGTAGCGCAGACCGCACAATTTCTGAAAGAAAAAGGACTTGAACTTGGCGCGGAGTTTTCGGAATACAAAGTTCGTGAGCTTGCGAACGCCTGTCTGCGAATTCCGGAAAACAAAACGGCAGATTTTATAAATCAGGCGGAAGAAAGCTTGACCAAGAGCGAGTTTAAGTCTTTTGAACATGCAATAAAATCTGATAACACATTATTAGAAAATATTTTTTCTATAAGAAATATCAAAGAAAACGGAAAAATAGCTATGATTTTAACTATTTTAGGATTGCGGATAAAACTCAAGGACAAAGAAGTAAAGGGTTGCAGCAGCATTATTATGAATATATTGAATATTATCATATTATAGGAGAAAATAATGAATAAAACAAAAAAAAATGCATTATTGGTAATGGCAGTAACAGGAAATTATTTGTTTTCTGTTGGTAATGTTTTATTAGGTATAAAAAAATATTCTCCTAATATGTTTGATGATATTGTTATTTATACTGATGAAAATGCTACACTTCAAGATAAAGAAACTATTCAAAAAATATTCCCTGTTACTTTTAAGATATACGATTATCAAATACCCAATAAAAAAGAACGCGAAAGATTAGCTTATTATTCCAATATGCCCTATGCGAGATTTGAAATGCTAACATATTTAGACCAATACAAAAAAGTTTTTTGGTTTGACTCAGACTTTTTAATTACAGGTGATATTTCGGGTCTTTTAGAATATGGAAAAACTGGTATTTCAATGTCAATAGATATGGAACCTTATCCTGAAACTCATGGTGTGCACGCTTTTTTTATAAAAGATGTCCCCGGTTATAATATGAATGCAAAAGCATATGCATCTGGTCTTGTAATTTTTTCGGATAAATTAAAAGAACCTTTAAAATTCAGAGATTATTTATACAAACAATTAGATAAATATTCTTCTTACACAAAATACGCTGAACAGGGTATTTTACAATTAATGATAGAAGATTTTAATTTAAAAGTCGAGACATTTCCTAAATTAAAATACCATGCATTTTCTTTAGAAAATAAATCATGTGCTAAAATCATTCATCTTATAGCACAGACAAAACCTTGGGAATATTTTTCTGGTTCTGCCTACAATGAATGGTATGAAAATCATAAAAAATGGATTAAATTAGGTGGTGGAGAAGCTTATACCTTTAAATCTTTAATAACAGAATATCAAAGATATTTTTATGGACAAGATAGGTATCAAAATATTCTTTTAATGAAAGAATTAAATAAATTAAACTTACTACAAAATATAAACAATACAAAACAGTCTATTTTCTATACTAATATCTGGCAACGATTTTTTTCTATCAAAAATTTAAAAATAGAAAACAGAATATTTAAGGTGATAACTATTCTAGGAATAAAGATAAAGTTTAAAAAGGTGAATAAATGAAGAATAAAACAATAAAAATTTTGGTAAGTTACCACAAACCTTCTGTCATTTTAAAGAACACAATCTTTACGCCGATTCATTGCGGAAGAATTTTGGCATTAGAAGCCTCTAAAGATGGAGAAATATCTAACAAAAACTATAAATGGATGTTAAACAATATGATAGGTGATGATACTGGGGATAATATTTCTTATTTAAATAGATACATAAACGAAACAACAGCAATGTATTGGGCTTGGAAGAATTATGACAAACTTGGCAATCCAGACTATATTGGTTTTTGCCATTATAGAAGACATTTTATTTTTAGTGAAAATGATAGGAACATTGTTTTCGATTGGGGCGAAAAAAATATACAGAAAATTACATCAAAATATTTATTGGAACATGATATTACAACAGAAAAAATTCAAGAGTTATTACAAGAGAATTACGACATAATCACAACAATTCCACAAGAAACATTCGATTCTGTATTAGATAATTATGCACGAATTATTCCGCATGTAAAAAGGGAAAATATGCTATTAACTTTGAACATAATCAAAGAAAAATTTCCAGAATATTTTGATGCAGTTAATAATTATTTTAACCAAAACCTTAATTACTGGTATCATTCATTTATTATGAAAAAAGAAGTTTTCTTTGAATATTGCAGTTTTCTATTTCCTATAATATTTGAATTGCATAAAAATATTAAATATCCGGATAAAATAAAATATCCAGAAGAACAGCGAGAATGTGGATATATTACAGAAAGACTTGATGGAGCTTGGTATCAACTCAAGATGAATGAGAGTTATAAAGTAATGTCATTGCCAATTTCGTTAATAACAAACACTGATAGAGCAAAACTTTTTCCATATATGGGGCGAGCTTTATATGATGTTACAAATATTGTTTTATCAAGCTTTAGACCACAAAAACAAAAAAAATATTTAAAACAGTTAGGACTCGAAAAAGTTATTAAATAATGAACATATCTGTTAAAAATAAAATTAAACATTCAAAAATTGTATCTTTTGATATATTCGATACTCTTTTAGTGCGTCCTTTTTTGACCCCGCAGAATGTGTTTGCTTTTTTAGAGAAAAGTTTAAAAGAAGCGAATTTTGCAGAAATTCGAGAAAAAGCAGAACTGAATTTGAAATTGCATAAAAATATAAATTATGCAACTTATGATGAAATTTATGATATTTTACCGAGAAAGTTCAGATATATTAAGGATATAGAGCTAGAGTTTGAAAAAAAGATTCTTTATCCAAATCCTAATGCAAAGCTTTTGTATAATTATGCCCTAAGTCTAAACAAAAGAATTATTATTACATCAGATATGTATTTTTCACCAGAATTTTTAGCTGAAGTTTTGAATAAAAACGGATATTTTGGATTTGAGAAAATATATGTTTCTGGACATGAAAAAAAATCAAAGTATGATTACACTATGTTTCCCCATATATTAGAAGATTTAGGAATTGATGCAAAAGAAATTCTGCATATTGGAGATAATCACCTTGCTGATTTTTTAGCACCGGCTAAAGCGGGGATAAAATCTATTAAAATAAACGCTCCCATTGCCCTGTTTATAAAAAAATATCCACAGCTTAAAGATTTTATTCATAATAATTTGAATAATTTAACAGCAGGAATTATTATTGGACAATTAATAAAAAAATTAAATTCTAAAACAAAATTTAAAAATTATTGGGAATATTTTGGTTATTTCTGGGGTGGAGCATTCTGTTACGGTTTAAGTCAATTTATTATTGATGAAATAAAAAAAGATAATCGTAATGAATTAATATGCGCTGCACGAGACGGCTATACTATACAAAAAATTATTAATATACTAAATCCTGAAATCAGAACGCATTATATATATGCATCACGTGCGATTAATTTGTTAACAAGTTTAGATTACAGCAATGAATTACCCTGGACATCAAAAGCAGAAAGTATTATTTCTATGTTTAAGGATTATTCTGCTTACTTTAAAAAATCGTGTGAAAAAGAAAATATACAAACACAACAAGATAGAATTAAAAAAAAAAAAAAATGTAGAAATGTTTTAGAGCCGATTTCAA
>CALUQF010000146.1 GCA_944322835.1 Candidatus Gastranaerophilales bacterium
ATGTCTAGACATAAGAGAATATACCGCAATTGCAGATATGTAGTAGTATACTATTTTGTTTATAAATTTATCTTGGACAATAGTATAGCGGGCTAGAGATTTATTTAACTGTTAAAATATAATTTCTGGAGTGATATAAAATATTTTATTGGTTAAGGTATGATTCAAAACTTTTATCTTCAATTTTATAACCGCAGCCTTCATGTAGCCTACCCGGATATGAAATCTTTTTCGCAGGATAGTTTCTGCACATTTTTAACCGTTTATTATAAACAGAACATAAACCTTCATCTGTAACATACTTACAGGCGAAAATCAGGTTTCCTTCCTCATCCTTCCCTCTGATATAAAACCTCCTGTATGCCGGAAAGATGAATTGCATAATTTTAAAATCTGTGGTTGTATATGTATCAAAACTGTACATGTATCGGCAGCATTTTCCGCATTTCAAGCATTGGCCTGTAATCTTGTATTCCATTTTTTCTGGAACAAAATACGATAGAATTTCATTCTTTAAATTTGTCAAAAAACTTAACATTTAGTTGAAAATATCTCCGATAATATATTTATTTGATAGAATATTAACATAGTACTAACTTTGAGAGAAAAAAACAATGGGAAATTATAGTATTCCGAAAAACCGGAAGAAAAAAACAAAAAGAGTTATGGTAGATAATCCCGCTTTGAGTTTTGTTGCAGGGCTTATTGTATTTGGTTTGGGTGTAATGCTCGCCGGCATGTTGTCCTTAAAACTTTATTTGGCCTCACTGCCTCCTATAAAAAACCTGAATACTTTAAAACCGAATATTGTGACAACGTTTTGTGCTTCTGACGGAGAGGTTATCAAGACGTTTGCCGCATATACATACTCTAATGTTGAATTGAAAGAAGTTCCTGAACAGCTTATCAATGCTCTTATTGCAACAGAGGATAAAAATTTTTATAAACATCCGGGTTATGATATTTTTGGACTTGCGCGCTCTATGGTTGCCAATGTGCTTGCTGGTCATGTTGTTCAGGGTGCCAGTACTATTACACAACAACTCTCAAGAATTCTCTTTTTGTCAAATGAAAAAACATTTACAAGAAAAATAAAAGAGCTGCAGGTAGCTGCACAAATAGAAAAAACCATTTCTAAGGATAAAATTTTAGAAATGTATTTAAATAATGTTTATCTTGGTTCCGGCGCATATGGCGTTAAAGGCGCTGCAAGAATTTATTTTAATAAAAATCTTAACCAGCTGACATTGCCGGAGATGGCTCTTATTGCCGGACTTCCACAGGCGCCTTCCGTATATTCTCCGTATAATAATAAAAAACTTGCAGAAAAGCGCAGAAATCAGGTTCTTTTGAGAATGTATAAAATGAAATACATTGATAAAGAAACTTATGAAAATGCAAAAAAAGCTCCGATAGTGCTTTCAACAATGCCTATTATGTATGCAACAAATAAGGCTCCATATTTCTGTGATTATGTTATGAAAGAACTTTATAAGCTTGGATTTACAGAAGACGAGATTGTTAACGGCGGGTATAAAGTTATTACAACTCTTGATTATAAAGCGCAAGTAAAAGCAAATGAGGCTATTTTAAATAATTTAAATGCTTGGGGGCTAAAAAGTGATAAGAATCAGGCTGCCGTATTTTCTTTTAGTCCGATAGACGGCAGAATTCTTGTTTATTCCGGCGGCAAAGATTATACAAAGAGCCAGTATGATAGAGTAACTCAATCTTTGCGTCCGTCCGGTTCGGCTTTTAAACCATTCATTTATACAGCTGCAATTGAAAAAGGATATTCTCCAAATGATATGATTGATGATTTGCCGTTTAAGGTCGGGAATTGGACTCCAAAGAATTATGGCAACAAATATAGAGGCCCTATTCCTTTGTATACAGCATTTATGGTTTCATCGAATGTTTGTGCTGCAAGGTTGATGGATGCAATCGGTGTAAGACCAGTAATTCAATTGGCCCGTGTTATGGGGATTACAACTCCAATTCCTTACGATTATACAATTTCTCTTGGTTCAAACAGTGTTAAACTCTTTGAAATGACAAGAGCATACGGTATATTTGCAAATGGCGGTTTTAAGGTAGAACCGTATGCTATAGAAAGAGTGGAATCTTCCAGAGGAACTGTTTTGTATGAAGCGAAAAAAGCCCGTACGAATAAAGTTTTAAATATTAATACGGCAGCAACTATGACTGCAATAATGAAAACTGTTATAACAAACGGTACCGGGCGTGCTGCAAATATCGGAAAACCTGCAGCAGGAAAAACCGGAACTACGGATGACTGTAAAGATGCGTATTTTATAGGTTTTACTCCTGATGTTGTAACCGGAGTTTGGGTTGGTAATGATGACAATTCACGTATGGGTGAGCTTACCGGCGGAACGGTTCCTGCTAAAATATGGCGTGATGTTATGCTTGTCGCGACAGAATCTTACGGAAATGCGGATTTTGAATATCCGGAAGTTATACTTAATCCGTTTAAGGCTTCAAGCGTTTCTATTATTCCGCAAAGTGAGGCTAAGAAAGAATTTGAGGAGCAGGAGAAAAAAGCTAAAGAGCTTGAAGAACAGCAAAATAAACCTCCGGAAGCCCCTATTATTAAACCTGACAGTATAAAGCCAAATGTATTACAAATGCCTTCTATAATTAAAAAGAAAGAAATTCCGTCAGTGGAGGTAGAGCAGCAACACGCTCCTGAGAATACATTACCGCCTTCTTTAAATGATAATGTTAATAATAATCAATATGCTCCGGTTCCAATGACAACAGCACCGGTAGGACAATAGTTTCAGTAAGGAGAGTATATGAATATTGAAAAATTGAATATTACAACGGGAGAAAATCCACACCAAAAAGCTGTTATTGAAGAAAATGAACACATGATTGATTATACAGTACATGGCAAGTTGAATTATGCAGATATCCTTGCTATGTCAAGAGGCTTGAATGTGATAAGTGATTTTTTTGACGTAAATGCAATTTGTACGGTTTCCGGGACTGATATTAATGCCGTTGCTCTTGGAAAATCTCTGGAAGAAGCCATGGTTTCTGCTATTGACGGAAACCCGGTTGAGTTTGTTAATTCTGTTATAGTTGCTTCTGCGGAAGTAAATTCAGATATTGCAAAAATGTTAAAAGATACGAATAAAATTGTTGCTCCAAAGTTTACGGAAAATGCTCTAAAGCAATTGGAAGATGAAAATATTTGTTGTATAGAAATCCATACACCTCTCAGTGAGTATAAGAAGTTCTTAACAGATGATGTTAAGGTTACGCCATTCGGGACATTGCGCCAGTCTCCGAATTTAAGTGAGCTGGTTAAAGATTCTTTTAAAGTTGTATCTAAGACGAAGCCAACAGTTGAAGAAATCGAAGATGCAGTTTTTGCCTGGAAAGTAGCAAAATATGCAAATTCTCAGGCTATTGTGGTAGCAAAAGACTTGAGAACTGCTGCAATATCTCAAGGGCAGCATTCTGTATCCGTTGAGTATGCAATTGATTCTGCCTGCGACATGTCAAAAGACGCGGTTTTAGCATCTGATATGCCGCTTTCTGTGCATGATGTTAATGTTGCTGCACAGGGCCGGATAAAATTAATTATATTGCCTGAAGCTAATTCTGATGTTATTCTGACAGCCGACAAATTTAATATAACCGTAATTACTACAGGATTTACAAATATTGTATATTAATCTTCGAATAAAGGCTTCATTTTGATTGCCGCCTTTTGGATGAAGATTCATTAAATTGCGTTATGCTTGTTTGATATTCTTTTTTTCTGTTCATTCTCATACCGTTTTTTAGTAAAATGAACGGTCATTCCTGCGACAAAGAAGCCCATAACGCCAATTGAGAATATATATGGAAGTCCTTTAATTAAGATTTTTTGTTTTACAAGAGATTTATATTCATCTTTTAAGTTCGTATTTTTCTTTTGGGCAAGTTCTTTTGCCAATTGTTCTAATTTTTCGAATTCCGGAACTTTTAAATTTTTATCAATTAAATCTTTACACTTATCCATTTTTCGAAGTAATTTTGTAAACCCCTTTTCCACAAGAGCACTGCCCGTAATTACATATAATGCTACAAGCGGGAACCGTGTAGCTGTTTCTTTAAGATTTTCTTTTCCTCTGTCTGCAGATGCTCCAAAATATCCGGCACCTCCGACAAGAACACATGTAGTAAGCTGTCCTTGGCTTAAACATAGCTTTCCGTTTTGGCTGGCAAAATCCATGCAAAAATATTTATTAACAAAGTTTTTAGCTTTAGGAGAATTTTTAAATAATTTATTCCCGGGTGCTACAATAAATTCAGAAATATTTTGAAGAATTTTAGAATTTTTACCCCGTGTTGCTAACAGTCCGGCAAGCCCAAGGCATCCGGCATAAAGTCCTGCCGCAAGGCTGATATGTTTTTTTGCACTATTTTTAACTTTATTTTGATGAGCTTTGTCTTCTTTATTATTTTCAAGAGATGCAATATTTTTAAAATCACTCTTTTTAAAAAGTTTTAGTGTCATAAGATTTTTAATATAGTTCAAAGAAAATTCTGTTAACGGTATTGCCATTGCCGCAAGAGCTATTGCCGCTTTCACGGGAAGAACCTGTTTGTTATTCTTACCTTTTTTCTCAATAAGTTCCACCCCTGTAGCAGCAACTTCCTGCTTTAAATTATTATCAAGCCCTTTAGAAAAAATCTTACGGGATACTTTTTCGCCTAAAATTGCCGGTACAAGATAAATAAGCGTTTCTTCAGAAGTTTCCAAAAAAGTATTTTCTGTTAAATCAGCCAGACTTCTCGAAAAAACTGCTTTTGGAATCAAACACGTTGAAACATCCTGAATAAAACGTGTGGTT
>CALUQF010000147.1 GCA_944322835.1 Candidatus Gastranaerophilales bacterium
AAAAGGCGACACCCGGATTCGAACCGGGGGTAAAAGCTTTGCAGGCTTCTGCCTTACCACTTGGCCATGTCGCCATAAGATTATACTATTATAAACATATATGATTTGCAAGGGGGTAAATATAAGCTTATTGGCTGATTACTATTGGATTATAAGATTGTCACTTTATTAAAAATATTGGCTGGTATTTACGGCTTTATATAGAAGAAAGGCGGCTTGTCCAGAGACAAACCGCCTTTTATATTATACTTTACGCTTACGAGCAGCTTCTGATTTGCGTTTTCTTTTTACGCTGGGCTTCTCGTATCTTTCGCGCTTTTTAACTTCAGATAAAATACCAGCCTTCTGGATTTTTTTCTTAAATCTTCTTAAAGCGCTTTCGATACTTTCGTTTTCGCCCACTTTAACTTCTGCCATTTATATTTCACCACCTTTTCAGCATTTCATGTGTACAAATTTATGATAAAACAAGAAAAATATAATTTCAAGGGGTAAGTATTACTTGAAGAAATAGTGTTTTAGTGTTAAACTGCATATATTCTTGAAGGAGTACATATGGAGCTTACGAGCGAAGAAATTGTAACAAGACTTTTGTCATCAAATGAGATTTTGCATGTCAAAAATAATGAGACACTTATCTCTGAGCCATTGTATAATCTTGGGGTATTTCTGAAAAATGTTAAGGACATGCCAAGTCCTTATGGAGAAAAATATGTATTCATAAAATAAAACCTCCCTTTATTGCGGGAGGTTTTATTTTAGTTGTTTGGGCTCCAATCCTTTTTGCCATATCCTTTGTGCCAATCATATTGCACTAATTCATATTTATCACCGTGTTTTTGGAGAATATAGTCTTGATGGTCCTGATTACTTGTGTATACATATTCACCATTTACAGTTTCTTTATATGTATATGTTATGTCTTTCTTATCTTGTATTACTATTGTTTGCGGATGAGAACCATCAGCTGCCTTTGTTATTAGGGAAGTTTTTCCGTTAATTATTACAGTATCTTTAGTTTTTCCGCTAGTATCAGTTGCTTTTATAACATCACCATTAGTTAACTCTGTTTTTCCATCATAGTTTGTATATCCGTCTAAATATGTATGAGAATTTCCTGGAGCAGTTTCTACATCAGGTGCTGTTGCTGGAGGCGTGGTTTTACCAGCATCAGATGCTGGGTCTGTTACTTGAGTATTTGCTTCACGTTGCTTAGCTGCGCTTATAGCATCTTCAAGTCCATATTTTAGACGTTTAAAATCAGCATTATCTGTCGCATCATGAATTGGGTTCTTATCTTGATTTTGTTCTGCTTTATTTATATCATCTAATAGTTGTTGTAATTCAGCAGAAGTTGGTTGTGCACCTTTTTTGAACAATTCATTCTTTCTATCCCAGAGTTGACCTATTGTACTTCTGTCAGGATCTAATTTTTCAGACGATGTGTTACCTGTTTTTGCACTATCATTACAATGACAAGCTGTTGTGCTTGTATTTGATGATGAATTTGATACTCGGCTGTTTCCATTGCTCCAAGGATTATTCCATAAGCTGCCGAAGTTACCAAAACCTCCGAATGATGGGAAGCCAAAACCACCCATACCAAATCCGCCGCTAAATAAACTGCCAAATGCATTTCCAAGACCTAATCCAAAACCGCCCCAGAATCCGCCTAGGTGGCCGCCACCGCAATTAAATATGGTAGTGTTATTGCTGCCAATATTAATTACGTCCCCACCGCGTGAGTGGAACATTTCATAGTGTTTAAATGCGCTGTGACAATTAATTCTAGCCATAATTTGTACCTCGTTGGTTTCTTACATCTGTTATATATATAAAGTATTTAAAAAGTATTCAATTTCATTGTTGATTTATTTTGTTACAAAACTTAACATATGACAATTAATAATGTAAAAATGTTTTTTATGATTAGTAAGTTCCTATAATTTGCTTACATATAGATAGACATTAGCTTTTTATTATAGTAACATTGTCTACAGATTTTATAAGGGTATATTATATGAAACAGTTATTATTAATTATATTTTCGCTATTTTGTATGCTTTCTTGTGTGGCAGCTGACGGTAAAATATTGCCTTCTCAAACAGGGATTGTACAAAATATTCAGTATGTGGATTTAAATAATAATGAAATTACGCAGACGAAGCAGGATGTTGAAGTTAAGATTTTGACAGGTGAGTTTAAAGGGGAAACTGTTGTTCTGGAAAATATGCTCACCGGAAATCCTTATTATGATATAAAACTTAAAAAGGGAACCAGAGTTATTTTGCATGCTGAAGATAACGGTAATGGAGTTGAATTTTCGATAGAAGATATAAAACGTTCCGGAACTCTATTATGGCTTTCTGCACTTTTTTGCGGGCTGCTAATATATGCTGGAAGAAAAAAAGGGTTATTTAGTCTCGTATCTATTTTGTTGACGATATTATTAATAACTCATTTATTATCTCCTATGATTCTTTGGGGTATAAATCCTGTTGTTGCAACTTTTATTGTTTGCATACTTGCAACTATAGCTACTATGTATTTGGTTGGAGGGTTTAATGCAAAGAGCACATCTGCAGTTTTGGGTGCGGTTTCAAGTCTTGTTTTTGCCGGAGTATTATCTTATTTTACAATGTTTTCAGCTCATCTAACAGGTTTTGCCGGGGAAAATACAATGTTTCTGTACACAGCACATCCGGAATTAGATTTTGTAGGAATTGCAATTGCTGCTATGATACTTGCAACATTAGGCGCCGTGATGGATGTAGCGATATCTATTGCTAGTACTGTTAACGAGATTTGTGAAGTTGATAGTGATAAAACTATCAGGGAACTCTTTTCCTCCGGCATGAATGTTGGTCGTGATATTATAGGGACTATGGCCAATACGTTAATATTAGTTTATTTAGGAGGATCTTTGCCGTTATTGCTTCTTGCCGGAAATATAGATTTACAAAAATTTGTTAATCTTAATCAAGTTGTAACAGAAACAGCTTCTGCTCTTATAGGGAGTATTGCGATTGTAATCTGTGTTCCTTTTACGGCATTGATTTCATCTAGACTTATAAAAAAATCACTAGAAAACAGAGAATATAAGGATATAAATATTTCCTGATTAATTGCTTTTAGAATTTTAATGTGTTACAATCAACAGGAATTCATAGAGGAGCTTTTTATATGAAATATATAAAATTTTTTATAACATTGTTTTTAATGGTCGTTCTCATACAACCTTCTTTTGCCGGAGCTTTTAAAGCTGATGCCAGAACCAAAAGAATTCCTGCTGGAACTGTTTTTGATCTTGAATTTTTGCAGCCTGTTAGTACTTTTTCGGGGAGTGAAGGTGATTCCTTTACCGCTGCATTAAAAAATGAGCTTGCTGCAGGTGAGATTGTTGTGCTACCACAAGGTTCGATTGTAAGAGGTAGTATTGCTAAAGTAAATACAGCAAAAAGATTTTCAAGAGGTGCGAAGCTGTATATTGATTTTGACCATGTTGTTACACCTAACGGAAGACAGATTCCGTTGGATATGGCAGTTTGTCAGTTTGATAAGATTTATCTGGATGGTGCATTGTATAAAAATCTCGGATATGGAGAAGCTTTGCAGCTAAATTATGACAGAGCTTGCGAGATTACAAAAAATGCAACGGAATATGGACTTAGCGCCGGTGATTCAGCTCCGGGAATTCAGTATTTAACTACCCCGATTTGTGCTATTGGCGGTTTTATTGGTGGGGTAGCATATTGGCTAGGAGATAGTGTTGCTGATATGTTTAGAAAAGGACAGGACGTTTATATTAATAAAGGTTCAGTTCTTACGGTCAAACTTCTTAATCCTATAGACATTCCTGTTTACTAGCAGCCTCTTTTCTGCTCGTAGGAATCACGCCAAGCTTGTTGTACTTTCTTTATGGCTTTACTAACTGTTTGTAGAGTTTGTTCAATATTTTTTGAAAAACCGGCAGTTGGTATAGGAGATGCCCCGTGTTTATCTAAATATCCGTACCTTTGATGTGCAAAACCGATTTTTTTTAGTCCATCAGAAAAATATATATCAGTTTCGCGAGCTTCAAGTTGTTTTATTAAAGAAATATTTTCTTCATTAGAAATAAAGGTTTTTAAATTTTTAAGTTCGCCTGTGTTAACTCTTGACGGGAATTTGATGCCGTTAAAATTGGTAGTGTTTTTTTGAATTTGCATGATATACTCCTTTATAATTTTAGAATGTATAAATAATATATCACAAAAAGAAATTTAAAAATAAAAAATTTTTTTCTTTCTAAAAGAAAAAGCCTCTTGGATAAGAGGCGAGGGGAATTTTTAAGTTAATAGGTATACACTTCACATTATTTTCACACTATAAGTTTTTAGAGTTAGTTCAATATCTTTTTACTAGAGTCCAAATCTTGGTACATTATCTCTGGCCTCCTGACTTGCTAATTGCTTAACAGATTCTAACTCAGCCCGTTTCATAGATATTCTTTGTTCTATAGAATTCATTTCAAGTTGAATTTCTTTTTCTTTTTCGTTTAGAACCTGAATTTCCTGCTGTTTAAGAGCTTTCATTGATTCTTCCTTAAATTTAGCAAAAGCACTCATCTCTATTTGGTATTGAGCCATCGGATTACCTGTCCAGGGAACCATACCGCTCATCTTCATTGCCTGTAAGTTTTGCATTGCACTCATAGAGCTTGCCTGGTTAGAGAACTGTGCAAACATAGCAGCTCTGGGCAGAAGTTCGGCAGACATGCCGGCAACATTGCTCATTGTCATAATAGATGAACCACCCAAGACACTC
>CALUQF010000148.1 GCA_944322835.1 Candidatus Gastranaerophilales bacterium
CGAAATAGAAGCATTAAAGATACAAATGCAGCTTAGAGATAAAATAAAATTAAGGACTGGAGATTAAATAATGACCCAAAAAAGAAACTCACATTCATCAGTAATCAGTGTAGAAGACGAAAATCTCGATATGTTAGACTATGATTCAGACAAAGAAGATGATTCAGTTGACTATATCGAAACAGATTTGGGCACTGATAATATTGAAGATATCATTACATCTTCCAAACTAGGCGGAATAAAAAGCGATGATTTCTATATGATGGACTCTTCACGCGAAGAAATTGATACAGAAGTTCCAAAAGGTGTTGCGGTTGAAGATCCTGTAAGATTATATTTAAGAGAAATCGGACGTATTAAATTATTATCAACAAGCGAAGAAATTGAACTTGCAAGAAAAATTATTCAAGGCGGAACACCGGGCGCGATTGCAAAAAGAAAACTCGTTCAGGCAAACTTGAGACTTGTTGTAAGTATTGCAAAAAAATATGTTGGCAGAGGCATGCTTTTCCTGGATCTTATTCAGGAAGGAAATTTAGGTTTAATCAGAGCTGCTGAAAAGTTTGACCACGAAAGAGGGTTCAAATTCTCAACTTATGCAACATGGTGGATTAGACAAGCAATAACAAGAGCAATTGCTGATCAGGCAAGAACAATCAGAATTCCTGTTCACATGGTAGAAACTATTAATAAACTTAAGAAAGTTACAAGAAGATTAGCTCAGGAACTTTCAAGAAAACCAACCGAAGAAGAATTGGCGGTTGAGATGGGCGTTTCAATCTCTAAATTAAGAGAAATTGTTAAAATCGCTCAAGAACCGCTTTCTTTAGAAACTCCTATCGGTAAAGAAGAAGATTCAAGATTGGGTGATTTTATTGAAGATAAAGAGGCAGATGCTCCAATTAAGACGGTTGCGTCAGAACTCTTAAGAGAAGACTTGGCAGAAGTTCTCTGCACATTATCTCCGCGTGAACGTGATGTTTTAAGATTACGTTTCGGAATGGACGATGGCAGACAAAGAACTTTAGAAGAAGTCGGCCAATTGTTCGGTGTTACAAGAGAACGTATCAGACAAATTGAAGCTAAAGCTCTTAGAAAACTAAGACACCCGAACAGAAGCAAACGCTTAAGAGAATATGTAGAAAACTAAAACTAAGAAGCACCTTTAAAAGGTGCTTTTTTAGTTTACAAAATATTACATTTGATTGGATTTTTTATATGTTTAAAATATAATAATTTAAGTAAACCTATGAGGGAGTATAGATTATGCCGAACAATGAAAGTGTAGGAAAAAAGATTGTAGAAGCCCTGAAAAAACAGGCTGAAAATATGGATATACAAGAGGATATTCCAATGGATAGTTTTGATTCAACACCGGTTACAAACCCGATGAATGATGATATTTTTTCATCATCAGCATCAGATGACTTTTTTGCAGAACCTGCAAAACCTGCTAAGAATGTTAACTTCTTTGATGATGTTGAAGAAGATAAGGATCCGTTTTTTGCCGAACCTAAACCGGTTAAGACTCCTGTTGTTGAAACAATGAGCGAAGCTTTTGAAATGCCGGCTAATATTACTGTATTGAAAAAACTTATTTCACAGCTTCCGAGCGGAGTTTCTAGACATACAGGCGCTCAAATTATTAAGCAGACAATGGAAGCACTCGGTATTTCTATGAAGAGTGTACTTCAAGATGCGCAGCAGGTGCAGGAAAACTTGAAAGTTTCAGCAAGAGAATGCCAGGCTTCAATTCAGGAATACAAGAAACAGATTCTTACTCTTGAAAAACAATCTCAAAGCTACCAGAAACAATACTCAGCTTTGAATGATTTAATAAGCTTGTTTATTCAAACTACAAAATAATAAATACAAGAAAATAGAACATAAAAAAAAAGACTAAACTCAATGTTTAGTCTTTTTTTTTAATAACTATATTGTTTATTTGTCTCTGATGTATCTTCCGGCTCTGTTGAATTTATATCACTTATATTTGAAGAACTTTCTTCTTCCTCTTCGCCCGTCTGCCTTTGTTCTTCTAAAATATCCTGTCTTGCCTGAGCAATTTCTCTATCTGCCTGTGCCGCAACTTTTCTATCCTGACTTGAAGGATCTGCAGGAGCCAGAGCAGAAGCCTTTAGCTGCTGCGCATTTCTTAGATTAACTTCCGGATCATCACTATGTTTATAGCTAACGTTTACATCTCCTGCAACAGCGTATTTTTTACCATCTGGCCCGGTTTCATACTCATAATTAGGAGCGGAAGTTGTAAGACCAGCAGCCGCAGCTTTATGCGCATTTTCATGTGCCCGTACTTCGGAATCTGTCATTTTCAATTCAGAAACTTCCTGCTTCTCCTGCTGTGTAAGTTCTTCTTCTGTATTACCGGAATTCTCTTCCGAATCAGAGTTTGATTGCTGCTCCGTATTATAAAGTGCAATTGCCTCAGGTGAAATAGAAGCGTATGCAGCATTATCATCTATAGGCGCAGCATTTGAATCTATCGGCGCCAGGTTGTTATCCTGGGTATTTCCGATTCTCGAAGAGTCGTACACATAAAAATTATTTATCGCTTGATAGCTTGCTACAGCCCCTAAAATGCTATTCATATATCTATTATAATTCTGCTTTACAAGTTTTTCAAGCTGCCCTAAATTTTCAAGTTACTATCGGGAACAGTAGGATTCAGGTTTTTAAGCACCATAAACTTCCGGATCCATTTTGTATAAAATATTTGATATATTAAATTTTGTAACAATTATTATAAAAGTATTAAAGTTTTTCTAAAAAATGCCGTAGATACAAATATAAGATTGAAAAAGATATTTACTCCTAATGTAACTTAATACATATTGTGTTACATTGGGGGTAAATATAAGGAAAGGAGTGCATTTTGGCTCTAAAACAAGCAAAGAAAAACCAACCCCCACCCTAGCCCTCCCCGTTGGAGAGGAAATGACCGGTACTTGCTAACGAAAAGCAGGATAAAACAAGGCGCACGCCACGAACGTGGTGCGTAAGCACCCATAGTGAGCGTAAGAGAACCGGCTTGCCGGTCTAGCCTTGGAGGCAAACGCTAAATTAGCCCCAATGCCCGTAAGGGCATAGAAAACAGCCGCGTGTTTTCTCTTTCTTTTGCTTACTTTTCTTTCTCTTTTCTATCGCAAAAAAAGAGAAAGAAAAGTAAGGGGTAAATAGAAGGTTAAAAATCAATACACAAAAGTAATAGAACCTTAAAAACAAAAACCTAATGTAACACAATATGTATTAAGTTACATTGATCGTAACTTAAATTAGAAAGGAGTAAAACATGACAAGTCCTATTAGACCAAAAGTGAGTAAAGCTATTAAACAGATTGCAGCTTCTGATGTAGAAGGTAAAAGTAAGACAAAATTGATACAAAAAAAGAATATGAAAAACTTAAGGACTATCTTTCAGGTAACTATTATGAATTAAACCAAACAGAAAAAGAAAGAATAGAGGTGCTTTTAGATAAAGCTAGCTCATATAATGATAAAACAGAAGAAAACGAAAGCCCTGTTTCCGAAAAAGAAAAATACTCTTCTACAGAGAATTCTAAAGACGCACCTATAGGTGATACCGCACAAGCAGCCGATACTCAAGAATCAAATACCAACAATGCTCCAAGAGGGAAAAAGATTATAGTAGACGGCAAGCTATGTATTAAAATGCCAAGCGGAGCTTTATATGACGCTATGACAGGAAGAAAAATACATTAAATAAATATCCAATAGATATGGTATTAAAATAATCATATACATTTTAGTTTAACCTAAAACTTAATTACCAGAATTAGAACAGTAGGGTGCAAAATTTGCACCCTACAAGCTATTACCAAATGTAGTTGGTTGTATTTTATTGATTTGCATTATACTTACCCATCACTTCGGTTCACTTAATGTATATTTACCCTCTTCTATTAACTTGCTGCTATATTTAACATAGTCATCATACTTCATATTTTTTTTTTTTTTTTGGTGGGCAAAGCCTTTTTGTATAGGGAAGTTTAAATTATTTTGTGTATGGCGTGCCCACCGATTTGTTTTTTAATTTTTGGTGGGCACGTAATGCAAAGTTAAACGCACTCATTTTCTATTTTATGCAACTTTGCCCACCCTACGAGACTATACGTAGATTTCTTTTCATCTGTTTTAACATAGATTTTTGCCCAAATGTAGTTGGTTGTATTTTATTGATTTGCATAATATCCTAATCCCACACTTCGTATTTTCCGATAGTATATTTACCTTCATCAATAAGCTTATCTCTATATGCAAAGCGTTCTTCTCGAGTCATATTTTTCATCTTTTTTTCATCTTCTGGCGAGAATTTAACTCTTTCCCATTTAATTTCACCTTTAACATCGCTAGGTCCGGAAACGCTGTTAGGTAAATCTCTTTCATCTATCATTTTTCCGCCAACATTGACGTAAACTTTTTTTCTGGGAACGAAAATATCTTTAGCAGCATAACCTAATTCTGATAGCAGCATTCCGGCTAAACTAAGTTTATATTTCATCTGCTTCAATATAGGTTTTTGTCCAGATGTAGTTGGCTGTACTTTATTGATTTGCATAACACTTACCTCCTTTGCATTATATCATTAAATAACGTCTTTTTCAACTTAATCCTGTTTTAATTCGGCTTTCAAGTACCATCGTTTTTGTGGTCTGTCATAGCGTGCCTCCTTTATTAACAGTTGGGACATTTTCTGGATTAAGAGCTCTGCTTCCGATTCACGCTCTACATTATAGCTTTCTATCATTGAGGCTTTACT
>CALUQF010000149.1 GCA_944322835.1 Candidatus Gastranaerophilales bacterium
ACTTTCTCTTGCTCACTATAATGAAATTGAGAGTGATAAGGTTCGTTACAGAGGTAATTACAGACAAACTCTTTTTGCGCTTAAGACGTTAAGCAGGTATAATTTTACTTCCGTTTTATCTATACAGAACTTTTATAATCTGGACAAGAAGGAAATTTTGGAAAAGTTTAAAAACATATTTAAAGAGCATGAAATTACAAACACCGATATTCAAATTTCAGTTTCGTACCCTAATTTTAGAGATGAAAACTTTTCAAAACCATCGGCGAAAACAGATTGTCAATATGGCAGAATACTTTGTCAAAACGGTGTTTATGCCTGTCCTTTTTTGGCAGGAGATTATCGCGGCAGAGCTGGCAGTTCTTTTAAAGATTTTTCAAAATCTATAACAGCAGAAACCGATTTTTGTGCAACTTGTTCTAAAAATAATAACTGCATGTTTACAATAGGATAATTATATAAGCCTTATATAACACGAATAGAGGCGAAAGCCCTGCCAAAACAAAGTTAACATTTGTAACATTATTCCAGTGAATTAATTCTAAGGAGTTACCTTTTTGATAAAATTATGTTATAAATAATAATGTAAAAATATATATTCAAACACGAGAAACGAACGGAGGCAAAAATGTCAGTAGGACAATTTGTATTTATGTTACACAGTCACCTGCCATATTACAGAATGGCGGGAATGTGGCCATTCGGAGAAGAAAATCTTTACGAATGTATGGCAGAAACTTACGTACCTCTACTAAACGCTATAGCAGAATTATATGATGAAGGTATTAAGGCAAAATTAACTGTAGGTATTACACCAATATTAGCAGAACAGTTGAATGATGAACATTTACAGAACGGATTTGTTGAATACATTGATTCAAGAATTGCTGCAGTGGCAAAGGATTTGGATAGATATCCCGACCCAAAAGTAGCTCATTCTCAACATTTGAAATATTTAGCAAAATATTATTATGATCTTTGGAATAAATTGAGAGATGATTTCGTTAATAAATACGAAAAAAATCTTATCAAATATTTTAAAAAGTATCAGGACTTAGGTTGTATTGAGATTACAACCTCCGGTGCTACTCACGGTTTTTCACCATTGCTAGCAACCGACAGCAACTTAAATGCACAATTTAAGGTAGGACAAGATACAACCAAAAGATTATTCGGTAAAAAAGCAATGGGAGCCTGGCTTCCTGAATGTGCTTACCGTCAAGGTTACGAATATGTAGGTAAAGACGGCAAGAAACACTGGAGACCGGCGATAGAAGTTACTCTTCAAAACAATGATATTGAATACTTCTTTACGGAATCACACGTAATCGAAGGCGGAAATTCAATTGGTAACAGACGTGTAATTGGTATGTACGGTAATATTGAATATATTCCTCTTCCTGAAAGACCTGCAACCGGGTATGATACATATTCAGCATACTGGCTTCCGGATGCTCAAGTAGCAGTTATGGGAAGAAACGATAGAGCCGGATATCAAGTATGGTCGGCTGCAGACGGTTATCCTGGAGACGGATGTTTTAGGGAATTCCATAAAAAAGACGATAAATCAGGCATGCACTATTGGAGAATTACATCTCCTACTACTGATTTGGGTGATAAGATGCTTTATGATCCGGTTCTTGCGATGAACAAAGTTAATGAAAATTCTGATCACTATACAACATTGATTTATCACTTATTAAATGACTACAAACTTGCTAAAGGTCACGAAGGCTTAGTCATGGTATCATTTGATACTGAACTATTTGGCCACTGGTGGTTTGAAGGTGTAGAATTTATTAAACAGGTTATTAAGAAATTCCATGACTATCTACCTGAAGTTGAGCGTTTAACAGCCGGAGAATATATAAGAAAATATCCACCAAAGGAAGCTATTCAGATACCTGAAAGCTCCTGGGGGCAGGGCGGTCATTTCTATGTTTGGATGAACCACTTAACAGAATGGATGTGGCCTATTATTCATTCCTGCGAAAAACGTATTAATGCAATTGCAGACAGATATCCGGAAATCCCAGAGAATAAGCTTCTTCATAGAGCATTAAATCAGCTGGCTAGAGAAAATCTTCTTTTGCAAAGTTCTGACTGGCCCTTCCTGATTACAACTTGGCAGGCTAAAGATTATGCAACAGACAGATTTAACGAGCATGTCGATAGATTCAGTAAAATTGCAGATATGATTGAATCCGGTAATATTGATGAGGGTGTTTTGACAGATATTGAAGCTATTGATAACTGCTTCCCTGTAATCGATTATAGAGTATATCAATCTATAGAAGAGGGTGTAATTCCGCAACAGGAGAAAAAATTAGCTCCATTATATCAATAAATAAAAGAGAAAGTTATATATAGATATAAAAAAGAGCCGGTGTATTAACACCGGCTCTTTTATTCTTCAATTACTTCTATGCCGTCATCTGAGACAAATTGGATTCCAAATTTTGCTCTGAAGAGGTATTTGACAGTATTACTTTGGATTTCGTACATCATTTTATTAAATAAATCATATGCCTCTTTTTTATATTCAATAAGAGGGTCTTTTTGTCCATACGCACGCAAGCCAATACCGTCTTTCAACATATCAATATTATGAAGATGATCTATCCACTGATTATCAACTACTCTTAAAAGAATGTCTCGTTCTAAAGAGCGTACAATATTATTTGATGAGAATGCTTCTTGTTTTTCAAATGACGGATCATACTGCTCAGAAATTGTATTATAAAAATTAATGATTTCTTCTTCATGCTCTTTGTATGCTTTTTGTGCAGCATCCTTCAATGAATCATATATTCTTGAATATCGATATGACTTGATATCTTCAACTGTAATATATGACAATTGCGGAATGGTAGAATGAAGTTCTTTAATAAGAGTATTCAAATCTTCAGGTATATATTCTTCCGGATTCATCTCTGGAGTAATGTAACTCTTAAGAAGCCTGTCAATTTCTTTATCTATCATGTATTCAATATCAGGGCTTAAATTTTTCCCTTCAAGAACTTTTCTTCTTTGTGCGTAGAATTTTTCTCTTTGAATATTCATTACATCATCATATTGGAGTACGTTTTTACGTATATCAAAATGATAAGTTTCGACTTTCTTTTGAGCCGATTGAATTTGTCTCGTTATTAGAGAAGATTCTATTGCCATATTTTCTTCTACATTAAGCATATTCATTAAATTAGTAATCTTATCACCGCCGAATATTCTCATTAAGTTATCTTCAAGAGATAAGAAAAATCTTGTTGAGCCGGGGTCGCCCTGTCTTGCTGCACGACCTCTAAGCTGGTTGTCAATTCTTCTGGACTCATGTCTTTCTGTTCCAATTACATGAAGTCCGCCGAGCTCTACGACTTTTGCATGCTCTTTTTCGGTAATCTCTCTGGCTTTTTTAAGCGCTTCATTCTTAAGCTCTTCATAATTTTTATATTCAGGAATAACTCCTCTTTTTTCCAAATCCTCTTTTGCTAAGAACTCAGCATTACCGCCTAACAGAATATCAGTACCGCGACCTGCCATATTCGTGGCAATTGTAACGGCACCTACACGCCCGGCTTGGGCAATTATATAAGCTTCTTTTTCATGCTGTTTTGCATTTAAGACATTATGCTTAATCCCTTTTCTGTTTAAAAGAGCGGAAATGTATTCTGATTTTTCGATACTTACGGTGCCGACTAACACCGGACGACCGATTTTATTCTGTTCAATAATATCATCAACAACAGCATTGTATTTAGCTTTTTCTGTTTTATAAATAACATCAGGATAATTAATTCTGATATCAGGCTTGTTTGTAGGAATAACAGTGACTTCAAGGTTATAGATTTTGCCGAATTCAGCCTCTTCTGTCATAGCAGTACCAGTCATTCCGGAAAGCTTCGGGTAAAGTCTAAACAGGTTCTGGAAAGTAATACTTGCTAATGTTTGCGTTTCATCCTGAATTTCCACTCCTTCTTTAGCTTCAATTGCTTGATGCAGTCCGTCTGACCAGCGCCTTCCCGGCATTAAGCGGCCTGTGAACTCGTCTACAATCATTATTTCACCGTCTTTTACAACGTAATCAGTATCTTTGATAAATAATTCTTTTGCTTTTAGAGCATTTAAAAGGTCATGAGCGTACTGGTTATTGATATCAAACAAATCTTTACAGCCGATAATTTCTTGAGCTCTGTCGATACCGTCTTCTGTAAAGATAACATTTTTATTTTTTTCATCAACCTCATAATCCTTATTTTTTTCTAATTGCGGTGCAACTTTAGCCATAAGTGTATAAGTGTCTGCAGATTTTTCAACCCGTCCGCTTATAATAAGAGGAGTTCTAGCTTCATCTATCAAAATACTGTCAACTTCATCGATAATCGCATAATTGAAAGGTCGCTGTACAAGCATCTCCTTAGAAGTTGCCATATTGTCTCTGAGGTAATCAAAACCAAATTCATTATTCGTTCCATATGTAATATCACATCTGTATGCATCTCTTTTGCGGTTAAATTCTTCTGCATCGTGCTGGTTGGATAAAATTACACCGACAGAAAGGCCTAAGAACTTGTAAATCTGTCCCATCCATTCGCTGTCACGTTTTGCAAGATAATCGTTAACAGTTACAACATGCACGCCTTTTCCTGTTAAAGCATTCAAATAAGCAGCAAGTGTTGCTACAAGAGTTTTACCTTCACCGGTTCTCATCTCTGCAATATGGCCATTGTGGAGAAAATACCCGCCAATTAACTGAACATCAAAATGACGCATATTTAAAACGCGTTTTCCTGCT
>CALUQF010000150.1 GCA_944322835.1 Candidatus Gastranaerophilales bacterium
TTCTGGAAAAAGTTCCGCAAGCTGAGATTAGATTTGATGGGGTTATAATATTTCCTGATAATACAATATATCTTCCGCTCTATCCGTCTTTGTTTTCGGATATTACCACTCTGAAAATAAAAGAAACATACCCCGCAAACCAGGACTTAAAGCAAAGACCTGATGTTGTGATTTTTAATAATGATTTTGTTCTCTTAAAAGTACTTACAGACGGCGAAGGATATAGAACAGTATTACACATGGTAAATCCGCCACTGCAGGTTAGAACAGGTTTGCTCCCGCAGGATATGTTAGTACCGAGCGGTTTGATTATTCCTGAAAATATTAAAGGTATCATAGGAAATTTAAAAATTGATACTAAGCGCGAAGATATGATAAGGGTTGAAAATGAAGACTCTTATGAAAGCTTTTTAAACGAAACAGAGCCTGATATCCCGCAAACGCTTATATCTCAGCTTAAAAATAAAATTTTATTTGTAACAACAAATTATTCTAAAAATATCCAGGTTGTTGAACCAGCCAAAGCGTCTCCAAGTTATTCACTTGCGCAAAAATCAATTCCTGTTGATGTTAAAGCCGTTAGTAACGGTAAATTTTTACTTGTAACAACTTATGACAGGCCTTTTGTAGATATTATATCTGTTGCGGATTCCAGATTTATTAAACAGATTAATCTAACATCTAATCCGGAAGAAATACTTATTGATAAAGCTAATAATAAAGCTTATATAACCTCACCATCGGCCTCAACAATATTTGTGGTTGATTTGGGTTCTATGTCGCTGGTGCAAAAAATCAAGATTAACGGGTATTGCGAAAATCTGCTTTTATGTGATGACAAGCTATTTTATGTAGATAAGCTAAAAAACGAGATTTGGGCAATTGAATTAAAGAATCAGTATGAGCTTAAAGATATAGGTAAGTTCCCTAATGTTTCAGCTTTAGCATTTACTAATAATAAATTATATATCTCAAGCCGTACAAAAAGCAGGATTGCTGTTGTTGATTATACAACAATGGGGCTGATGAATGAATTTACTACTGTTAATAAACCAATTGCAATGCTTCTGTATAATAAAACTTTGTATATTTTAGGCGCTCAAAACAATGTAATACAGAAAATTAATACATCAAATGATTCCTCTGAGGGTTATATTGAGCTTGGAACAGAAGGCTTTTCATCAGGTTTACACAGGATTGAAGATTCAGAATTCGCAATTGTAACAGATTTAAAGAATAATAAATATTCTATAATAGATTTATCTAAAGGAAAATTATTAAAAACATACTCGTTAAATGTTCCTATAAAAGATATAATTATCACGGACAAAGTTAAGTTATTTGATTAAGGTGTGCTTATGAAAATACTAATGGATGAAGTTACCTCAAATATTATGACAGAACTAGAGAAAACACAAAAAAGTTTCTGGAATATTCCGCGTGAGACCGGAATTATGATTAATATGTTCATAAAAATGATGAATGCAAAAAGTGTTCTTGAAATAGGTACTTCTAATGGTTATTCAGGGTTGTGGATTGCAAAAGCCTTAAAAGAAACCGGCGGACACTTAACGACTATTGAATTTTATGAGAAAAGGCAGTGCGTTGCAATAGAAAATTTCAAAATTTGCGGTGTATTTGATATTATAACTCCAATCCAGGGTTCGGCTTGTGATATTATTGAAAGATTTAGCGAGGAAGAAAAGTTTGATTTTGTTTTTATTGATGCAAACAAGAGGGAATATGTAAAATACTTTGAACTTATAAAACCGCATCTAACCCCCAAAGCCTTTATTGCAGCTGATAATATTATCTCTCATGCTGAAAAAGTACAAACATTTATAGATGCAGTTGATAGGGATGACGAATTTCAGTATGAAATTCTTAAACTGCCCGGCGGCTTATTAACAGCATATAGGAATTCAAAATCCTAGTAATCTTCTCTCCCTTTAGCCTTCAAATACTCCCTAATCTGATTGAGAGAAAACTGAATAATTCTTGTTATTCTTGAAGGAGAAAGCCCGACTGTAGTTGCAATATCTTTAGCCTGCATATTTCTGTAAAAACGATATTCAACAACTGTTCTTTCTTTCTGCGGTAATTTAGCAATAGCTTGTTTAATCAATCGACTCATTTCAACAATCTCTGCCTGCTCATCAGGCATTGCAGATGTGTCTTTTATAAAATCAAACGGAGAAGCATTGTCAGTCGCTGCAGCAGCCAAACCATCTATTGATAAAATAGTTTCATATACTGCTTCCCTAACTTTTGCAGGAGAAATACTAAAGCCCATGTCATCAGAACTTTCTTCATCCGCAGCTGCAGCAATAAAAGAACCCTCTTCTTCCTCTTTTTTATGCTTCAATGTATACCACTTATAACGGTGTCTTAATTCATTTCTAATAGCCCACTTAACAGCCGTAGCTACATATGCATCGTTATATCTTGCAAGCTGTTCATCAGTTTTACCTTTAATCAAAGTTTGCACAGCAATAACACCTATACTAACCAATTCTTCGTACTCAATCATATGGTTAGGCATACGTTTGTGCTCTACTCTTGCTACTTTCTGTACAATACCCAGATATTGTTTGATTAAAGTTTTATTATCCATCTTTTCTTATTAAACTAACCTTACTCAATCATACCTTGATTTTGTTATTTTTTCAAGTTGTAAAAAATTATCTACATTTTACCTGCCTATGTATTTTGATTTTTATTTTTTAAGCCGTAAACAAATAGCAGAATTTCAGCAACTGCTTTGTACAACTCAGGGGGGATTTGCTGGTTTAAATCCACCATTCTGAATAAAGCCCTTGCAACTGGCGGATTATCAATAACAGGTACATTATGTTGAATAGCAATATCTATAATTTTTTTTGCGATAAGCTCCGTCCCTTTTGCAGTAAGCGTTGGCGATTGCATAGTTTCCGCATCATATTTTAAAGCGCAGGCAACATGGATAGGATTTCTTACCACAAAATCCGCATCCGGGACCGAATCCATTGCACCTTGCTGAAGCATTTGCATACGGCGCTGTCTTAGAGCCGCTTTTACATGCGGATCCCCTTCGGAGTTTTTATACTCATCTTTTATTTCTTTAAAAGACATCTTCTGGTCTTTTAAGAACTTCCATTTTGTTACGCCATAATCAGCAGCGGCTATTATTAAAAAAGCAATACAAGCTTTATAAATAAATTCTACTACCAGTTTCCCAAATTCGATCATAACTGCAAAGTTATTATCAATAGAAGCCAGCATAAGAATGTCATCTAGATGCTCTTTGTAAACCGACCAGCCAACTAAACCTAAAATTACAACTTTAAGTATATTTTTACCTAGTTCAAATAAAGTTTTTACCTGAAACAAATTTTTGAAATATTTGGTCGGATTTAATTTATCTAGTTTAGGCACAAGCGGTGCGGTAGCAACAAGCGGACCGACCTGAATAAAATCCCCTAAAATTGCAATAAATGCAGCAACAATTAATATTGAACCAATAATCGCAACCGTTGGAATGACAGCAACCGTAAAAATATAAGGATATCCTATATTTGTAAGATGCTGGTTTGGTATCTGTTCATATAGAGTTCTAAAGAGCCCTACGATTAATTTCCATATAATTGGTGCCAATAAATTAATAAATGAAAACATAACAAGCAGAGACAATGCTGTTGACACGTCTTTTGATTTAACAACCTGCCCCTCTTTTCTTGCCCTCTCAAGCTTTTGGGGCGTGGCATCAAATTGTTTATCTTCATCTCCCATTGGCTCACCTTAGTTGGATTATATTAATATCATTTTATCATAAACTTATGATTTTATTGTACAATATTTTTATAAGGAGAATTTAATGAAAAATCTATTTTTTGCAGCATTATCAATATTGGCTCTTTTAGGTGCAGCCTATACATTTTTAAATATCGGCGGTAAACTCGGCATAGGTATCGTTTTTATATGCGGATTTTTACTTGGAATATTTTTAATGAACATAATGCTTAATATAAAAAATGACAAGCTTAGTTCTTATAAAAGAGAATTAGAAAAGGAATCAATCGCCTCCGATGAAAACAGTTCCCGCGTAAAAGTTCTTGAATCAAAAATAGAGGTTCTCGAAAAAGCCCTTGAAAACGCACTAAAAGATAAAAAATAAAAGAATTGGAATGTAAAGATTTGTAAAACTTAGCTAAGGGGCTTATGTACAAAATCATACTAAATATTATATTATTATTTCATAAAGGGGTATGAAATGAAAATTAACAGAGTCGGCTGCTACGATACTAACAGTAATAAATCCTATAAAAGTCATCGCTATCATACGCAGATAAAGACTCCAAATTTTAAGGGTATAAAAGGTTTTGCAATAGGGGCTGTTACCGGTGGTGTAATAGCCTCCTTTTTTACGCATCTTTATATGATTTATGCTGCACTCGGCGGTATGCTAGGTGACTGGATAGAAGAAAAAAATAAAAATGACGAAAATAATAATCAAAACCAGGATAATTACAGGAATCAAAGAAATGCAAGATTTTACGGATAGGAGTTTATTATGAAAATTAATCAAATCAACAATTATGGAATTTATTCACAAACTAACCGAAGAAATTTAAATAAACA
>CALUQF010000151.1 GCA_944322835.1 Candidatus Gastranaerophilales bacterium
GGATTTGCTCCACGCTCACAGAGTTCCGCCTTTAAGCCTACTCGGCTTAGCCGGCTCCATCTGTTCGCTATCCGGACCATTCATTTACCCCTCGTCCGTCCGCAAATCCGCTCCCCTTTGGAGAGGGCGCCAGCTACGCCTGACGTTCAGCAGGTAGGATGTGGTAAATCTACGATTTACCGCATCTACAAGCTTTGTATTTTAAATATCTTACAAAACTGAAGCAGGGTGCATTGTCTTGAGGCACCAATAAATAGTCCTAAGAAATAATAAAAATTGAATAAATTTCAAAGATATAATATAATACTTTTACTAAAGGAGATTATATTTATTATGGACGATTACAAAATTATTATTACGGTATCTGGAGCTGACAAGGTTGGTATTGTAGCTGGAGTTTCAAACATTCTTGCCAAATACAAGGTTAATATTGAGGATATTAAACAAACTTTGATGCAAGGACATTTTGTAATGTTCATGTTGTGTGATATCAAAAATTCTGATTTGAATTTTAAAGAGCTCAAAAACGTTCTGGTAGAAGAAGGCAACAAACTCGAGGTTGAGATTTGGGTGCAAAAAAAAGGCATTTTTGAAAAAATGCATACGGTATAATCATGGCTGACGAGCTCAAAAAGTTAGAAGACATTGCCGCCGGATTCAGGAAAATGACCGGCAAAGTTAAGCTAATTAAACTAATCACAAAAGCCAAACAAGAATATGACAAATATGATTATGAAAGCGGTTTGAGTACACTTGAGGAAGCCATTGCGCTTGAGCCGGATAATCCAACGATATTAAGGGGGTTGGGCTGTATTTATCAATTCAGAAAAGAGTACGAAAAAGCGCTTGAATATTATAGTAAAGCATTACAAAACTCAAAGAATAAAGAGATAGAATATACACTTATCGGAATAATTTATTATTTGCAAGATAAGCTTGATGATGCTGTCGAGAACTTTAACTCTGCAATCGATTGCAATGATGATTATGAAAAGGCTTATGAATACCGAAATCAAGCTATGCTTGAAAATCATTTAAAAATAATTGATTTACAAGAAACATTAAAAAAATATTTCTGAATTTAAAAACTTTAACATTACCGCGAATCCGCTTAACTACAGCAATTTAATCTTTATAAAACCGATTTAATATTATATGGGAAAAAGTTTTTTCCATATCAGAAAGGAGGTTTTATGCAGATAAAAATAAAAATAGTAGAAGATCAAAAATTAATGCGAATCGGGATAAAATCGTTATTTTGTGATTATCCCGAGTTAGAAATAATCGGCGAGGCAGTTAACGGAAAAGAGGCAATAGAAAAAGCAAGATTAATCAAACCAGACATTGTGCTTATGGATATAGGTCTTCCGGACATGTCAGGAATAGAGTCTGCCAAACAAATTCTTGAGAACAATAACAATATAAAAGTAATAATGCTGACCTCTCATATATCAGAAGAGGAGCTTAATTCATCACTGGTTGCAGGGGCGAGCGCTTATGTAATCAAAGATATTAGTACGGATTTTCTTATGAGTGTAATCAAAATGGTTAAAGAGGGTGCAATGTGGATAGACCCGCATGTTGTACCATTTATCCGTGACAAGAATTGCGGCGTAATCCCTTCGCGCCAGCTTTCTAGAAGTGCTTTTAAAGAACATCATTCAAATCTAACCCAAAGAGAATATGAGGTATTAAAACTTGTTGTTGACGGGCAGTCTAACAGCCAGATAGCCAAAACACTTACTATAAGCGAACATACAGCGAAAGCACACGTGTGCAATATTATCCAAAAACTTGTGGTTGACGATAGAACGCAAGCTGCGGTTAAAGCGTTAAAAGAGGGGCTGGTGTAAACACCAGCCCCTCTTTTTATCACTCCGGAATAAATTATAATATATTACGTCTTAACCTATCTTGCTAAAGTCTTTAAAGCTTAACCTTTCTATATTTTATATGATATTGAGGTCTTATACCTTCATCTGTAAAATATTTACGCTGCAGCTTCTTATGTTCATATGTGATAATACTTTTTCCACTTTGTTTCATTGGCTGATTATAAATAGAAAAATGTTTTTCATAATATCTGTGTTTGTCTTTTAGTCCGTACCTTTTAAGCATTGTTTCATAGAGTTCAATATCGTATTTATATAGCATAAAATAGATGCAATACTCTCTATCCAGGCTAACCGTGCATTTTAAATCAAAATCAATAAAATGAAATTGGCCGTCCTCTGCAATCAGGAAGTTACTAAGATGGCAGTCAAATAAATCTCCGGAAACTTTTTCGGGATTATCCGATGCTCTATAGGTAGAAAAAAGATAGTTAAGCAGTTTATCTATTACAATTAACTTCTCAATACGTGATTTGTTTTTTAAATAATAATCAACTGTAATTCCCCGTAGATATTTGCGTTTGGAGACTTTAGGAACATGCCTGATTTTATATTCACTCTGCACCATATCTTTTTCCGGTACAAAATTTGAATTAATATAAATTTCACCGGTTTGTCTGTCTTCAGATATAAAAGAATGGGATATATAATAATATCTTTCGGTATATTTCCATAAGAATTCTCCGTTTTGAACTCTTGCAATATGTTCTTTGTATAAAACAGAATCCTTGTCCGGCTTGATTAATTCAAGTATGTTTCTTCTAAGCCCCTGCTGAATAATATAATCCTGAAAAAATTTGTAATCCAACTTTAAACAGTTTTTATGGAGAATGAACAGCAGGCAGTGAGTTCTGAGACAGAATAAATCGTCCTCTGCGGCATTTTGAAGATGGCTGTATAAAACTTGCACAGAGTTTTTATTTAAATTAAAACTTTCACCACAAAGTTCCTTTCTGATATCATATAACTTAAGTTTAATTCCCAAAACGGTTATAATCGTTCTTGCACCGTCAACTTTTTTGCTATAAATAAAATCAAGTAATTTATTAGACATTACCTCTCCTTTTGAATACTATAACACAAAATATTTAACATGTAGTCTGTTTATTTCTTCCATGTTACAATCGAGTAATGAAAGAAAAATACTGGATAGCATTTTCTGCAATAGAACAGCTGGATTCAACTTTTATCCAGAGGCTTTATAATTATTTTGGAGATATAGAAACAGCTTTTAATTCAACGTTGAATGAGTTAAAACAAATTGAGGGGTTGAGTGTTAGAAAAGCTGAAAATTTTATTGAAAAGAAAAAATCTGTAAACCCGGATAAAGTATATGAGGAAGTTTTAAAGCGCGGAATTAAATTTTTGACTTTTGATAATCCGAATTATCCTTATATGCTCTCTCAAATATTCAATCCACCGATGGTTTTGTATTATAAAGGTGATTTGTTTTCCTGTAATTTGGAAAGGACTGTTGCATTTGTAGGTTCAAGGCGCGCAAGCTTGACGGGGAGAGATAGTGTAAGAAGAGTAATTACAGAACTTGGTAATACTGATATTTGTATTGTTTCAGGCTTAGCCTCAGGAATTGATACAGTATCTCATGTTAGCGCGATAGACAGTAACCTGAAAACAATAGGTGTGATTGCAAGCGGATTGGACCATATTTATCCGAGTGCGAATAAACATCTTTATGAGCAGATAGAAAATGGTTTCGGAGCTGTGGTTACGGAATATTTTCCGACTTTTGAACCGTTGAAATTCAGATTTCCGCAAAGAAACCGGATTGTGACAGGCCTTTCGTACGGAACGGTAGTGGGTGAAGCTGCAATGAAGAGCGGTGCGTTAATTTCCGCTAACCTGACTTTAGAGCAAGGCAGAGAGCTGATGTGTATTCCCGGAGCAATCAGCAATAAGAATACTGAAGGAATTTATCATCTTATTAAAAACGGAGCGACAATAGTCACAAGCGGTGAAGATATCTTAAATGCTCTTAATTGGGAGTATGGGAATGTTAATCCCGCTTATCACACCAATCCGCAAGACAATCCGATTCCCCCTTCCCAAAAATTAATTTTTGATATAATAGAAATTGAACCGAGAGGTTTTGACGAAATTCAAGCCGAAACAAAAATGGATACAGAGGAGCTTTTATCTCTCCTTACGATAATGGAAATAAACGGCTTAATAGAACATACAGAAGGCGACAGGTATAAAAAATTATGACAGAAGCGGCTGCCGAAAAGAAAACTACAAAATCAAAAAAAGAGAAGGCTCTTGTTATAGTAGAGTCTCCGGCAAAGTCCAAGACTATTAAAAAGATTCTCGGAGACAGCTATCAAATCGAGGCAAGTTTCGGGCATGTGAGAAATCTGCCTGAAAATGTTCTGGGTTTTGATGTTAATAATGATTTTAAGCCGACTTATGTTGTTATACCTGAAAAACAAAAGGTTGTTACCAAATTAAATGAGATGGCAAAAAAATCGGACAAGATATTTCTGGCATCCGACCCTGATAGGGAGGGAGAAGCTATTGCCTGGCATGTTAGAGAACTTTTGAAGGTTCCTGACGATAAGGTTTATAGAATAGAGTTTAACGAAATTACTCCTAAGGCTGTTAAATACGCAGTTGATCACCCCAGACAAATCGATATGGATAGAGTAAAAGCCCAGCAGACAAGACAGATTCTGGATAAACTTGTAGGTTAT
>CALUQF010000152.1 GCA_944322835.1 Candidatus Gastranaerophilales bacterium
CCATTATATCATCGTCGGATGCATATTCTTCCGCAAGCATATCAAGTTTTTCATCATTATATGACGGATCAAAATGGAAAAATACCATTTTTTTAGCTCCGACTTGCTGTTTACATTCAAGCGCCATTTCAAAAGTCGAATGTCCAAAACCTTGCTTGGGAACGTAAATACTCAAATAATCTTCTGTAGAATACTGTGCATCATGAATTAGTAAATCGCAATCTTTTGCGAATTTAACAAGTTTTCTGTCACCGCCGGGATAACTTTCTTTATCGGTTGCATAGACTAATGTTTTGCCTTTATACGCAATCCTGTATATAAAAACTCCGTTTTGCGGATGCGCATACGACTTATAGCATGTAATTACAACATCGTTATCGGTAAAATCCCCTTCTTTTAATTCATTAACTCTTACAATTTTAGGCATTTCACCGGTTTTAAAAATAATGTAGTTTGTTTCATTCAAATCCATAATTTTTAAATCTGCAGCAATATCACCTAAATCAAGAGGAAATGACTTTGTAAATAGCAGCTTGGCAAGTTCTTGTTCCAGTGTTTCATTATAATTAACACCGCCAAGCATACACATTTTTGTAGAAGCTAAATGACAAGGTCTGAAAAATGGAAATCCCTGAATATGGTCAAGATGAATGTGACTTAAAAGAATAGTACATCTGACCGGTGTTCTGTCTGTAATAGTTGTCCCTGATTCAATATATTTCTGCATAAGTTCATTGCCGAGGCTAATCAGCCCAGTACCGGCATCAAGAATTATTAAATGTCCGCCCACGTGAACTTCTACGCATGCAGTATTACCTCCATACTTTAAAAAGTCCTTGTCCGCAACAGGATAACTGCCTCTAACACCTCTAAATTTAACCTTAAATTCATTCATTTCTACTCTCCATCAGTTTTTAGTTCAAAACTCGCATTTCTATCATTATCTTCACCGTATAATCTTTCAGAACCCAGTAATCTTAATTTTGAACGGGATTGAATATCTTTTAAATTAGTTTCTTTTAAGTATACATCAACAATTGTTCTTTTTTTATTAGAATTTATATTAATTACTCTAAATGCATTAGGATAGGTGACAAGAGAAGGACAAGATACAATGAGCATATTATCGTCTTGTTTAATTTTTGCGGCATGATAATGGCCTTGTAGCACAATCGTTGGTGCTTTATGCGTTTTTAACAATTTTCTTACCTCGTATTCATTTTCCATCTGATGATTTGGACTGGAATACGGTTCAAGGACAGGTACATGGGTACATACCACAACAACATCTTTTGTATGCTTATCTAATTCATTCTTTAACCACATAAACTCTTCGTTTGAGATTTCTCCATTAGACGTAAGTTTATAATCAATAATTGAGTCGAGACAAATAACTCTAAATCCTTTTTTGGGGGTAAAGGCATAATAAAGATTTTTCTGATTCATATTTTCATTTGCATTTGCAAGTGTTGCTAAAAATCTGCTTTTTGTAAGCGGGCCATCTATGCTTATATCATGGTTTCCGTCTATAGCATACCAGGGATACATAAGTTTGTTTGCATATTCCGTAAATTTTTCAAGTTCACTTATCTTAGGATTATTAATTAAATCACCAGTAAAGATTACAAAATCATACGGACCTGATGTATTAACCTGAAAGATCACATCATTAAGTAATTCTCCTGATTTTTTTAAAAATTTGTATGAAGTATTTTCTTCATATGATGAAAAATGTGCATCACTTATTTGTGCAATTCTCAGATTATTGTTTGCGGCAGTGCAAACTTGTGAACCTATAGCACAAGCAATAACTATTGTTAATACAAAATTAACAAATTTTGAAAAAAAAGACTCTTTTTTCTTTTTCATGTAAGTTTTCATCTTGTACTTATAATAAAGATATTAAAATTGTAAGTCAATAATAAAGGTTAATTTTCATCATCTTGTATGAGTTTTAAACAGCATTTTATAAATCAAACGGGGACTCTTCTTTGTAATAATTTTTCTTTTGTTTTCTCATTTTATCATTACGTTTTTTTACATCCTTAGAAACTTTTTTATAGGCATTATCAAGTGATATCTTGGCAATAGGTTTATTTGTTGCTCTATCATTTACAATCAGCCAGTATGATTGTTTAACATTATTGACAGCAAAAGATATTTTACCGGCATACCTGTCTCCCGGTTTGAATTGTGAAAATAAAAGTTTTGTATCGCCAAAAATTGACGGATTAAAGACTGAATTATAATCATTGACCAGAGCTAGATCCATGCCTGAAAAGGCCTTTTTTGACATATTAGAAATTGAAAGAGAAAGAGTAATAGTATTTACTTCTCCAAACGGATCTTTTTCATAAAGAATATTTCCTATTCTTATATCAAGCCCCGGAAACTGGATTTCATGTTGTTTAAGAGCCTCTTCCTTATATACGGGGAGTTCAACATCAGAGAGTATTCTTACTTTTATTTCGTCTCCGGGAGCAATCAAGACATTTTTTCCTTTTCGATATAAAGACATTCCAAGTCCGATTGTGCCGCCCAATGCTGCTCCGCCTGCCAGCGTATATCCTTGTGAAGCTATTGCAGCTTCTATCCCTAACGCTTGTAAAGCAAACAAACCGCCAGCAACACCTCCAACTGCAGTATATCCTATATCGGTTGCAACAATTTTTGTAGCAGCTTTCAGAGGATGAAGTTTCGTAGACATTTTGCCTTCTATCGGAATCTCACGACCGTCAGGGGTGACCAGATAATCAAAACTTAAACTTAAATATCCGTCTCTACCCAGCCGTTTTGCTTCACTTGTTTGTACGATTGTCCCATGAGCGACTGTTCCTTTGGGAATTATAACTCCTTTGTCTCCAATTACATCGCTTGTAACTTCTGCAAAAAACTCATCTCCCTCAAGCGAAAAAGTACCATCAAGTACTTGTGAAACAGTCATTTCTATTACATCACGCTTCTCAAGCGTTTCGGTTTTGCCCGTAAAAATTTCTTTATCAGGCAGCGAATATTCATCATCAAATTCCGCATGCCCTTGAAATGGGACATCGGCAAATGCAGCATTTGCAAGCATTAAACTTACCAATAATATCGCTAACCTCTTCCTCATAGTTTAATTATACTATCTTTTTTAATAAAAACCAAATTTTTATAAAAGACTGTTATATATATCTATGGTGACAGTGCATATTTTCAGCTCCCTATCTACAAGGCTTTTTATAGTGTTTTTGTAACAAATCAGGAGTGCGGCATCCAAGCCGCCGTCATTTAGAGCATCCCACATAGGTTTACAATATTCGCAAGGACGTGTTTTTTTTTCAAGTTTGTCTGCCAAAAAAACAATTTTTTCAAATGGTGTCATATTAATTTTACCTAAAGTGTGCCATCTTATAGCTGACAGTACCTCTTTGTCTTCAACTCCGAATTCTTTTTCGGCAATATAAGCTCCTGCCGGTGCATGATGTGTCTTGGGATTGCATAATTCGCCATCTGTAAGTTCTAATTTTTCAAGTATTTTTAATGTTTCTTCTTTGGGAAGGCATTTGGCACAGTCATGTATAAGCCCTGTAAAATAGGCTTTTTCTTTATCTAGATTATATGCTTCAGCTAATTCTTTTGCACATTCTGCAGTTCCAAGCGAGTGCTCATAACGTTCCATGCTTAAATGTTCTTTTAGCCATTCTTTTATTTCATCAATTGTATAAATCATTTTGGTTAATATATTCCTTTACTTTATCTATTGTACCACCGGCATGATCATTCCTTATTTGAGTAGATGAAATGTCAATAAATTCCATTGGCGCAAGTTCATAATCAACCCCCTGCTTTGGAGTTAGTGTTATATCGCGCGAAAATACAATAAAGTGAACCAGTTTTTTTAATTCATCCGCTTTATACCAACTCTCTATTTTTTCAAAAGCATCTGTACCGATTATAAAATTCAAACGATTTTGAATATTATATTTTTCAATTATTTTTTTGACAGTAAAAAGAGAATAGGATTTCCCTTCAGATTTATATTCAATATCAGAAATTTCAAAACCAGGATTTTGTGATACCGCAATTTTAACCATATTAAGCCGATGGCGGGCTAAATCTTTATCAATGTTTTTATGCGGAGGTATATATGAAGGTATGAAAATTATTTTATCAAAACCATAGTGTTGCAGAGCAAATTCTGCCATTTTTATATGGGCTTGATGAATAGGATTAAATGTGCCAGGGAAAATTGCAATATTCATGTTTCCTCCTGATGCTATTTTAATGCAAATATTTTTCTAATTCTATACTCCGGAGCGGCGTTGCTCATAAATTAAAAGAAGTATAGTTAGATTGGAGAATAAAATATTAATCCTCATGTTAATCTTGTAATTACTCTACCTTAGTGTTACTCTAATTTCGGAGAGGTCTTATATGAAAAAAATACTTTTTGTAATTGATAAAATTGAACTTAAATATTTTGAATTTAACAAATTAGTAACAAATTTTTGGATAATCAAGGAGCTGCTAGAGCGAAAGCAAGAAGTATTTATTACAACAATTCCTAACTTATCTCTAAGAGCTGATATTCCATATGCAAC
>CALUQF010000153.1 GCA_944322835.1 Candidatus Gastranaerophilales bacterium
GCATATGGTAAAAGAAGATATGTTTTAACCCCGAGAGCCCCAGCCATATGGGCAACCGATGTGTCAACTGTTACAAGAACATCCATTGCAAGCAGAGATTTTGCTGTATCTGTAAAGCTTTTAAAATCTTTACCTAAATTAACCATTTGCGGATATTTTTCACATCCACCCAAAGTATCACCTACTTGAAAAGAGTAGACCTGAATATTTTCCAGATTTAAAAGCGGTTCAAAACACATTATATGAATAGTACGGTTTATCATATTCCTTATGCCTGCATTACCGGCCTCCCAGCATAACCCTATTTTTAATTTATCATTTTTAATATTTGCCGCGTCGCTTTTTAAATATCCTTCGGCAAAAGGAATATGTTCAAAATCAATGTTTAAAATATATGCTAAATCCGTTATGCGCAGAGATTGCATATTCGGGTCAATGTCATCATAATCAATAAATTGAAAATCCGGATAATTCCGGCTAAAAATTTCTTTTAATGTTTTGGGAGCGGCTACCTGAATTTTCTTTGCGGGAATAAATGGTAAATATCTGATGAATTGTATATGATCCCCGAATCCTTGATCGCACATTACAACCACTTCATCCGATATTTTATCTCCAACTTTCCAGGGATTTTTGGTTTTATTGTTAAGAAATGACTTATCCCGTTTAAAAAATAAATCATATCCTTCTTTAAATTTTTTTTGTGTTAGGTAGCACATGCCCAGAGAAGTTATTGTATTAACATCATTTGGTTTTTTCTCCAGCATTTTTTTATAATACTTTTCAGCCTCATCAAATTCTTCAAGTTTCATACAGCTAACCGCAATGTTATAATCAGCATCCGGATTACCTAATTCTGCAGCAACTTTATAGCATTCTTTTGCCTGATTATCATCACAATAAATAAGTTCTTTTAAAAAGCCCAGCTGGAACCAGAATATTGAAATATCCTGATATTTTTTTATTGCTTCCACGCAAAAATCCTGTGCTTCAAATATTCTTCCAGATTGAGTCATGGCCTTTATTTTATTGGCAACCGAATGATAATCTTCCGGATATTTTTCATACATTTTTTCTGAATACTCTACAGCTTTTTTATAATTTCTTATTTCAAACAAGCTGATTACAAGTTTGTTATAAATATCTACGTTTTCACCATATTTAAGAGATTTTTCCAAATATTCCGCAGCTTTTCTGTAATCTCGTCTTTCAAACTCTGCAAATCCTAAGGCTGATACCGTTCCAAGAGTTTCTTTAATATCGCAGGCTTTTTTTAGAATCTCGGAGGCTTTTTCAAAATCCCCGATATTTACATAGAAGAGGCCTACTACAGATAATAAATCCGCATTATCCGGGTTATCATTCAATAATTTCCCATAAATTTCTTTAGCCTCGTCAATTTTGCCGGCTTGAGTCAATAGAATTGCTTTCTTTATGAGTTTTATGTCAATCATAGGCCTAAATTATTAAGAAATCCGACAATCAATCCTTGCAGTATCTGCAAAAGAATAATTGCAACAATCGGAGATATATCCAGCATTCCGATAGGAGGAATGATGCCTCTAAATATATTCAGAAACGGGTCTGTTAATGAACGTATTCCTGCAAATGGTTGGCTCAACCAGTCTATTGAAGGAATCCAGCTCAAAAATATTCTTATTATTATAAGCAAATAGTAAAAATAAAATAATAAACTAACCGCTCTTGAAATCATTATTTCTCCTTTTTATCGTTCCCTCTCCTCATAGGAGAGGGTTAGGGTGAGGTGTTAATCCAAAATTCACTTGATTTATTTACCCCTTTACCTCTTTACCCCTTTGCCACTTTACCCTTGCGAATTTTTTCTTGTGTTAGCACAATCACAGTTATTGTTTTCAGCAGGTATTTTTTCTATCATATTAAATAAAAGTTTTTTCAAATTATCAAGATTATTATTAAACACATGCATAACTTCCTGGTGTGAAACTGGAGGAACATCCCCAACAAGTCCGGCATCATAATCGGTAATCAGTGAGATATTTAGAGGACACATATCCATCTCTTTAACAAGGTATGCTTCCGGGAAAGCAGTCATATTTATAACTTCCCAGCCTTGTGATGTAAAGAACTTTGATTCAGCCTTTGTAGAAAATCTCGGGCCGTTAATTACAACAACGGTTCCTGTTTCATGGACTTTAATCCCTAAATCTTTTGCCGTATCAATCGCAAGTTTTCTTAATTCAGGACAATATGGCTCCGCAGCAGAAGGATGCGTAGTAATAGGGCCTTCAAAGAAAGTAGATTTTCTGCCGTCGGTCCAGTCAACGAACTGATCGCATATTACAAAATTACCCGGCTCAACATGTTTTTGCAGACTTCCAGCTGCACAAGGCGAAATTACACGTTTGCATCCAACTTCTTTCATAGCCCAAACGTTTGCTCTGTAATTAATCAGGTGCGGAAGTATAGTATGGCTTCTGCCATGACGAGGCATAAATGCTACATTGTGTGAGCCGATTTTACCAATAAACAAGCTATCAGATGGCATACCATAAGGTGTTTCAACTTTTACCTCCTTGATATCATCCAAAAACTTATAAAAACCTGAACCGCCAAAAACGCCGATATCCGCTAACTTTTCCATCTGATTAATTCCTTTCAAATATTATTTTGTATACAAAGCTATTTTATCATGAAAAACTTTTCTTTGTATACTTATAAGTCAATATGGAAAATCTTTTTTATATCTTTTTCTTCGGGTTGTCCTTTAAAGAGTCCTAATATGACGTCTTGCAAGCTGGTTTTAGAATTATAATTAGCCGTGCCTAGTGTATCAATTTTTTCTATTTCAATGTCGCTTGGAAGAATATGTTCAACTGCTCTTTTTGAGCGAAGATTTTGTTCTAATTTGTCGGGGTGTTGTCCTAGTATATCGACTTCATAATTATTCCCGGGGGTATATTCGCCGAACTTCCAATCAATTACTTTATTGACATCTCTTGTCTTAATGCGCGACTGTTGTTCCTCTGGTATGTTTTTTAGCGGAATTCTTAAAGCAACGATTTCTTTTCCTCTTGCAATATAGTCCAGAATAAGTCGTGCGAGATTCATACGATTATCCTTTGTCCATTGTGTACCAAAGTTTTCCAAATCAAAAGTAAAAACTCCCTTTACCTTACCGTTAGTGAGGGTATCTGGCATTGCTTTGAGCCGTTTATCTTTTTTTATTTTTGCTAAGCGCTCTGTAGTTGTTATGTGATACAAATTAGGGGGTAAATTGTTAATTTTCAAAATTTAATTCCTTCCGTTTTCTTTTCTATAAAACTCTGGGAAAATATTTTTTGCCATTTAATTAAAAAATATTACAAAAAATAACTAATTACTACCCGCATGAAATGTGTTTGTAATATAATATCAATGTGATTTTTATAAAAGAAAGGAAGAGAACATGAATATTTTAGACAAAATCATGAAACCAAAATCAATTGCGGTTATTGGTGCTTCAACAAAAGAACATACAATCGGTTCTGATATTATGAAGCGATTACAAGAATACAATTTTAACGGAAAAATTTATCCGGTTAACCCAAAAGGCGGAATTATTGAAGGGCTGCAGGCTTATACATCAGTTCTTGAAGTTCCCGGGGAAGTTGATTTAGCGATTATTGTTGTTAATGCTAAATTTGTTCTTTCAACAATTGACCAGTGCCACGAAAAGGGTATTAAAGGTTTATGTATAATTACAGCAGGCTTCAAAGAAACAGGGGCTGAAGGTGCTGAACTTGAAAAACAATTATTAGAAAAAGTTAGAGAATACGGTATGAGATGCGTTGGTCCTAATTGCTTAGGCGTTGTTAATACACACCCTGATATCAGAATGGACGGCTGCTTTGCAGAATCTCTTCCTGAGAGAGGAAATATCGGTTTCGTTTCTCAATCAGGAGCTTTAGGCGGCGGTATTTTAAATATTCTTAAAGACCTTAACCTTGGTTTTGCTCAATTCATTTCAATCGGAAACCAGGCTGACGTTAACGCTGAAACAGCTCTTGAATACTGGGAAAATGATTCTGACGTTGAGCAAATTCTTCTTTATATGGAATCAATCCAAAACCCTGCAAACTTCAGAAAATTAGCTACAAGAATTTCTAAGAAGAAACCTATTTTGGCTCTTAAAGCCGGCCGTTCTGCTGCAGGCGCAAGCGCAGCATCTTCTCACACAGGTTCTTTAGCCGGTGCTGATAAGGCTGCAAACGCTCTTTTACAGCAATCAGGCGTTATTAGAGAATATTCTTTAAAAGACTTGTTTGCAACAGCTAAAGTTTTTGCTAACTGCCCGATACCGAAAGGCAACAGAGTTGCTATTATTACTAACTCAGGCGGTCCTGGTATTATGGCAACAGACGCTGTTTGCGAACACGGTATGCAAATGGCTAAATTAACAGATGCTACAAAAGAAAAATTAAGAAGTTTCTTACCAGCGGCAGCTTCTGTTAAAAACCCTGTTGATATGATTGCTTCTGCTCCTATCGAGCATTACAAGCAGACATTAGAAACAGTTATTGCCGATGAAAACGTT
>CALUQF010000154.1 GCA_944322835.1 Candidatus Gastranaerophilales bacterium
CAATAGAATTAAGCATATCCAAAAGCGGCTGGTTCTTTTCGACATTTTCCGGTGCAAAGCGTGTTATTACCCGCCTTACGTCATCCCCTTTGTACTGTGTATTCTTGTCATATTTTCCGCTTAAAAATCCGCTTGCCATCGGAGAAAACGCAACAAAACCAATATTTAATTCTTTGCAGAGAGGGATTACATCACACTCAAACATTCTCTCCATCATGGAGTATTCGCTCTGTATAGCGAATAGAGGAGTAACAGCGTGCGCTTTTCTTATTTGTTCGGCTGTAGATTGACTCTGGCCCCATGCACGAATCTTACCTTCTCTAATAAACTCTCCCATCAATTCAGCAACCTCTTCAACATTACTATCTAATGGAACACGGTGCTCATAATATATATCAATATAGTCCGTCTGCAAACGTTTCAAAGAATCATTGAGCGCATTCGTAATCCCCTTCCGGCTCAACTTGCCCTCCGGAATTTCCTGCCCCGGCTGAAAAACCGGAACAAATTTGGTGGTCAAAATAATTTTGTCCCTGAAAGGTTTTATCGCTCTTCCCACAAGTTCTTCATTCACGTAAGGCCCGTAAGCTTCCGCGGTATCAAACAATGTACAGCCTAAATCGTAAGCTTTTCTCATAAGTCTTATAGATTCTTCTTCCGGCGGGAGTGCCCCATAACCGTGTGAAAACCCCATACAGCCCATACCGACTGCACTTACTTCAATGTCTCTTAGTTTTCTGTATTTCATAATAAAATTCCTTTCTTTTAGTTACGAATATATTGCTTTATAACAGCATTAAGCTGACACCTGCAAAACCTCTCTGTCCACACAAGCGGTTCAAATTTGCCGTCCGACATACACCAGCAAGTCATCATGCCATATAATTCACAGATTATAATATGAGTCAAATCTTCGATCGGAGTGTCTTTAGTTAATTCGCTATTCTCCACGGCATTCTGGAGAATCCCCCTCAGCATCTCAACATCATAAGCCCACTTTTGATAATCCTTGTTCTCATCAGCGCTCTTAGGGTCCAGAACATCTTTTGTCCACTGTCTGCAAACCTCAATCCCGCAAGATTCTACGCATTCCATAAAACGGTGAAAATAATGAGTTAGTTTATCAACAATTTTCATACCTTCCATTTTCTGAACTTCTTCTGCTATTTCGCTGAAAGGTACACGGCTTATATCAAGAACAATATCTTCTTTGCGCTTAAAATAAGTATAAAAAGTTCCCTTTGCAACACCGGCTTTTTTAGTAATATCTTCTACATTAATCGCATCAAAGCCTTTTTCTCTGATTAATTCAAGTCCTGCACTTACAAGCTTACGCTTAGTATTTTGTGCAGAAAGCTGACGTTTATTCATAGCAAACTACTCCTGTCATTGTATTAACAGGATAACATATTATTGACTACAAGTCAATGACTCAAAGTCACCGTTTTCTATAATGTGCTCTCGCTTGTCTTGCAGCCTCTTCGGCAGATTCTTCCGTATATTTGTATTTCTTTAAATCTAAAATTATTCCACCTTCGGATTCTATATCCAGCGTTCTTTTAACCTTGTACGGATAAGTTTCATACCCCCTAAACCCGCCTTTATGAATAATTCTGATAATCTGGTTTATATATTTCTGACAGTTTTTAGGAATATTAGGAAATCTTTCAATAAATTTTTTGAGAGGAATATTAGCTCTAGTACTGTTTGCATTTCCTGAAACAAGCATAAAATTGTCAATAGAGTTTGCGCCGCCGAGCGAATCCGGCTTTATATGCTCAATTGTACCAATAGAAGAACGAATCAGTCTTTTGGCAATTTCCTGCTGCGTTCTTCCTGCATACTTTACAATAAAAGCATTTTCACTGGTAACAGAAGTCGGCAGGTAGAGCGCACGCTCTTTTAAATTCTCAAAAATTTCTTCTTCATCTTTTCTTGGACGTATATCTTCAAGCGAACTCAGCAAAGTCTTTCTCTTAAATGTATTTTCCCGAGAATTGTCCAGAATAATTTGTCTGCACCTTGTAGTTCTGCGATGTATTTCTAAAGCCTGTTGCGGGGATAAATTTAATGAAATTTCATCAACATCATCCAATACATTAAATTCCTCCAGTTTCAACTTTATCAAAGCTTCATTATAATGTCTCTGCAAAATTTCTGGAAGCGTAACTTCAGGATGTTTATTAACATATGCTGCAAACATTCTAAAAATACGTTTTTCAACCGGCTGCATATAATGCATATATGGAGAAAGTGTCTTTACAACTTCTTTAACATTATTTGCAATATCAAGTTTAGTCTCAACTTTTGTTTCTTTTGAAGCCGCTATCATTGGAACACCAAAATAAGGGCAGATAATGTCATTAGCCTTCTGAAGCTTTTTGAGCGGATTTCCTGCAGAAGTACCAGCGCAAAATGTCTGTGTATAATAATTGGATGAATGATTTCGATAATTTAAAACAGTAGCTTTAAGTGATGTAATATACACAATTTTCCCTTTTTATCTATAATAGCAGGTTTTTTAATGATTTACAAGCACAATAGACAACATTATAAACGGAACATTTATTTCTTTTTATCTGCAAGTTCACTGTCCATCCTCAGAAATACTGGTTTAATATTCTCTTTATCAATCAAGTGTCCAGATTTAAGCGCATTACAGGTTATATCATCAAGCTTTGTATTCAAATCATACCCGAGCTGTTCTGCCATTCTGGAAGCAATATTCGGGCAATAGGGGTAAATGAGAGATGATATAACTGTCATTACTTGAAGTACGTTTGTTAATACTTCTCCGCATTTATCCATCTTTTCTTCTTTTGCAAGAGTCCAGGGGGCATTATCGGTTACATATTTGTTTGTAACATCAACAAGCTCAATAATCTTTTGCGCAGCTTCCTGAACCTCAAAATAATCGAAATGGTGTTTTACTTCCTTAACCGTTTCAAGCGCTTGTTTTTCAAGCTCGTTTTTATTCAAAAATTCCGATCTTATATCGCCGTCAAAATATTTAACAAGCATTGATAAGGTTCTATTTAGAAGATTTCCCATAGAGTTTGCAAGGTGAGCGTTAACCTTCTCTTTAAAATCTTCATCAGAATAATTTCCGTCTTTTCCGCAAGGCGCAGCCGATGCCATATAATACCTCAAAGGATCCGGAATATCTAAGTTAAACGCCTCTAAAACTGAAGTTGGAGAGATTACGTTTCCTAAAGACTTGGACATTTTTGTCTGGTCAATCGTAATCCAGCCATGTGCAAGGATATGTTTAGGAAGCGGCAGATCAAGCGCCATAAGTATTGCTATCCAGTAGATGCTGTGGAATTTCAGGATATCTTTACCGATTACCTGAACATCAGCCGGCCAGAGTTTTTCAAACTTTTCACTGCTGCCGTCCGGATCATATCCGATTGCCGTAATATAATTTGACAGTGCATCAATCCAAACATATATAACCTGTTCAGCATCATCAAGAACAGGAATCCCCCAGTTAACATTCGATTTCACACGAGAAACCGAGATATCCTCAATATTTTCAAGCTGATTGATTACCTCGTTTGCTCTAAATGCCGGTACTATGAAATCCGGATTAGTTTTTATGTGCTTAATTATTGCATCTTTGTATTTTGTAAGTTTAAAGAAATAATTTTCTTCCTCAATAACTTCCGGCTTTTTCATGTGATTAGGACAAAGTCCGTCCTCTGTTAAATCCTTTTCACTCAAGAATGCTTCACAGCCGGAGCAGTAGAGACCAGTATAAGAGTGTTTATAAATATCTCCTTTATCAACGAGTTTTTTAAAAATCTTTTGTACAATCTTTGTATGCTGCTCATCAGTTGTTCTTATAAACTGAGAATAATCTATATCAAGAGCCTTCCAGGCATCTTTAAACTTTTGCGCATTCATATCACAAAACTCTTTAGGAGAAATTCCTTTTTCAGCAGCAGTTTTTTGTATTTTAATCCCATGTTCATCAGTCCCGGTAAGGAAATATGTATTTTCACATCTTTGTGTAAAATGTCTGTATATAACATCAGTTAAAATTTTCTCATAAGCATGACCTATATGCGGCGCTCCGTTAACATAATCAATTGCTGTTGTTGTATAAAATTTTGTCATATATTTTGTTCCCCTTATAAAATTATGCTCATGATAAAAATCTAACCCCAATATTATATCACGAAAATTTTCTCTGTTTTCGAGTTAATTGTATACAAAAAAAGACTTGCCGGTTAGCAAGTCTTTTCAAATAATTGCCCTTGGCCAGACTTGAACTGGCACCGAGGGAGAACCCCGATTGGATTTTAAGTCCAACGCGTCTACCGATTCCGCCACAAGGGCATGCGGATATTAAATTTTCATAGCTCTGCGCGGAATCGGTAGACGCTGTCTACCTCCCCTCTCACAAAACGTGACGTTTAGTCACCTTTTGTTCGGCAGAGTGCCACAAGGGCATGCGGATATTAAATTTTCATAGCTCTGCGCGGAATCGGTAGACGCTGTCTACCTCCCCTCTCACA
>CALUQF010000155.1 GCA_944322835.1 Candidatus Gastranaerophilales bacterium
AATTAACCTTGAAAGAGAATCGAAAAATATAGTCCGCTCATGTCTTTGTACATCATTCGGTTTTGGCGGAACCAATTGTGCCGTTTATCTAAGGAGGAGTGCTGATGTATAATTTGTCTGAAATTTTGCCGCACAAAGCTCCAATGATACTTATTGACGATATTTTAGATGTCAATTTAGATGAACATACTCTTGTTTCGGAATTCAGGATTTATCCGGAAAAAGTTTTTTATGAAAAAGGACGGGGAGTCAATTCACTTGTCGGAATTGAGTTTATGGCCCAGACTATTGCCTGCTATTTATACTTCAAAAGCGGATGTCAGGAACCTAAACCCGGACTTTTGCTTGGCGCAAGACTTTATAATAACAAGACTGAATATTTTGAAGACGGGAAAAAGTATCAGGTAAAAGTGCACGAAGTTTTTACCGATAATGAGATTGTTGCTTTTGATTGTTTAATATATGATAATGGTAATGAGATAGCAAGTGCTACAATAAACGCCTATCAGGGCGGAAATATAGAGGAGTTACTGAAGAGTGAATGATGTTTTAATAACCGGCTCCAGCAGAGGGATTGGCCGAGATACGGCTCTATACCTGGCAGACAAAGGGTACAATATAGTTTTGCATTGCTCTAAAGATAAAGAAAGACTCAAGAATTTGCAAGCAGAAATTATCACAAAAGGAGTCAAGGCGCGAATTTTAAGTTTTGATATTTCCAACCGGGAAGAGACAAAAAACGAACTTCTTGAGGATATAGAAAAGAACGGTATGTATTACGGTGTAGTTTTAAATGCCGGTATTGCAAAAGATAACCCTTTTCCGGCAATGGAAGATGATGAATGGGATGATGTAATTTCAATCAATCTCGGCGGGTTTTATAATGTTTTGCGGCCGCTTATTATGCCGATGATACAGGAAAAACTCGGCAGAATTATTGTTATGTCCTCAATCTCGGGACAGTGCGGAAATCGGGGGCAGGTAAATTACAGCGCCTCAAAAGCAGGGTTAATCGGGGCCGTAAAAGCTCTGAGCCAGGAGGTTGCAAAAAGAAAAATTACGGTAAACTGTATTGCACCAGGGCTTATTGATACCGATATGACTGAAAATATTCCGGAAGAAGCTGTTAAGGCTGTTCCGATGAGAAGAATGGGAACCGGACGCGAGGTCGCAAGTCTGGTTAATTATCTTCTATCACCTGATGCCGGATATATCACAGGACAGGTAATCGGCGTGAACGGAGGGCTTTATTTATGAAAAGGCGTGTTGTAATTACCGGCATGGGAATCGCATCCCCTCTGGGGTCGACTTTAGAGAGCGCTTATGAGAGATTAAAAAAATACGAGAACTGTGTCCAGCATTGGGAAAAGCTTGATGAATACGAAAGATTAAATACAAATCTCGGCGCCTTTGTCAGCGGATTTGAAATTCCGGAGCATTTTACAAGAAAAGTTATGCGTACAATGGGCAGAGTTTCTGTTATGGCAACAGTTACAGCCGAACAAGCGCTTTCCCAGGCAGGACTTTTGGGTGATGAGTGCGTTTCTCAGGCAGGAGTAAGCTATGGTTCTTCAACAGGCTCTCTTGAGGCAGTATTGGATTTTTATTCAATGTGTATCGATAAAAAAGTCAAACTCTTAAACTCCGGCTCTTATATCAAAATGATGCCTCAGACTGCTGCTGTTAATATATCTCTTTATTTTAAAACCCATGGCAGATTAATTGCCACATCAACAGCCTGCACTTCCGGCTCTATGGGGATTGGTTACGCTTATGAAGCCATTAAAGACGGATATCAGGATATTATGATAGCAGGCGGAGCAGAAGAAATTCACCCGACCCAGGTTGGAGTATTTGATACTCTCTATGCTACAAGCAATAAGAATAATACCCCGAAACTTACTCCATCTCCGTTTGATAGAGACAGAGACGGTTTAGTAATCGGTGAAGGGGCGGGAACCGTTATACTTGAAGAATATGAACGGGCAAAGGCAAGAGGCGCCAAAATTTACGCTGAAATTGCGGGCTTTGCAACAAACACTGACGGAGCACATATTACAAACCCGAATAAAGATATGATGGCTGAGGTTATGAAATTGGCGCTTAAGAATGCAGATTTGCCACCCGAAACTATCGGTTATGTAAATGCTCACGGAACAGGAACAATAAACGGCGATATTGCAGAGAGTCTTGCAACAGAAGAGGTTTTCGGCTCAAAAATGCCAATTAGTACAATAAAAAGTTATACAGGACATACTCTCGGTGCCGCCGGCTCCATTGAAGCAATTCTAAGCGTTGAGATGATGAATAAGGGCTGGTTTGCTCCGACACTAAATCTTAAAAATATTGATGAAAATTGCGGAAAACTTGATTATATAGTTAATGAAGGCAGAAATATTGAATGCGAATATGTTATGACAAACAACTTTGCCTTTGGCGGAATCAATACATCAATTATTTTAAAAAGAATTTAGTTTTTCTCTGATACTGCCACTGCTGTTCAAGATAATTTTATAAACAAATGCCGTATACTACTACATATCTGCAACTTCCAAGCTTGGCGTCATTCTGAGGGTAAATGTAACTGGTTTGTAGGTTTACTTCCAAGCTTAGTAGGTTGGGTGAAACCCAACAAATAAATTAATCGCATTGTTTTTATTGTTATGAAATATATTATAAATTGTTGGGTTTCACCCAACCTACAGAACTTACAAAATTCCTCGCCCTACGGGAGAGGAGCAGCCGTGTTTGAGGCCGTGCCGAAAACTACGGATGCGGTGAGGGGGCAGCCTGCAGGAATGAATAGGAATTGTAAAGCAAGTTTCAATAGGGTAATTATAAGTTAATATTAGGCAAGCGTGTCTATCGACAAAACCTGCTAATATCAAACTTATATTCATGAATAACTAGTATTTGGGGGTAGACTTTAGTCTACCCTACCTGCTGCTACAAAAAGCATTAATACTGATAATTAACTTTTACCACAACCGTGGGATAAGTGTTCTGATTAAAATGAAAGCCTTGTCCTTGTATAAAGCCAGGTTCTGCTTCTCTATAAGCATCATATGCTTTTTCTACTCGACATTCCGTTCTACCCGGTATATACGATAAGTTATCGCAACCTGGATCTGTAGGACAATCTACTTTATATTCTGTATATTTTTTAGTACCTCTAACAAGTTTATATTTTAAACTTGATGTCGAAATTTGTGGAACATCTTCTGGTCTCTGTCTGCCTATCTCTGAATTTGCCATACTATATCTATTATTGTAAAACGCAGAACAATTTAGTCCTCCAGCATAGATTGTACAACTTCCTGCGCGTCCGCTTGAAGGATTTATGGTTATATTTTCTGAAAGAGCATGGTTTAAGGAATATACTATCTGTGTAGACATAAGTACAGCGCTTGGTGCACTTTTTGATTGAACAAAATATACTGTATAGTCCATATTAACAATAACATTTTCTTTAACAATCTGGCATGCCCCATCAACTAATTGTTGGCCTTGTGGACAGAAGTTGCAAGCACCATTATACCAGTGCTGGCCTTGAGCGGTACAAATAGCTTGCTCTGTCATACAAGTACCGTTGTACATGGTTTCACCAATTGGACAGTCATTACAAGTTTCATTATACCAAAATTTACCTTCCAGGTTACATCTCTCTTCCGGACTTAATTCTACACAAGGACGGTAACCAAATGTTCTATCAGTAGTTGCATTAGCTATTACATGGTTATTTATTTCTGTATCTTTTCTGATTAGTGATTTTCTGCCTTGAATATATTCTCTCCCCATAGGATCCGCAGGGGTAACTTCACCATTTGCTGTAACCATGAACTTAAATATATCAGGCTCGGTACAGTTGTTTTGGTCGTAAATACAACTTCTGTCACCATTCGGAGTATCGTTGTTTGTAGCGTCAATATCTACATAAATATCAGTCTGATAAGTTCCGAATGTTCCGTCAGAGCTGGATGCAACTGCAGGAGAGATTCTCCAGCGCATGCCGTTTTTCGTGACAAAAGACGGGTTAGCAAATCCGTTGGTGTAATTAGCAGCATTAAAGGCATACACTGTATCTGTGCAGCCTGCATCAATATCACCATCACTGATACCGAGGCTCGTTGCCATAAGACTGCATAATTTTTTGTCTCCGGAATATCGATTATTTCGATACCTTGGTTCTAACGGGAGATTTGTATTAAATAAAGGATTCTGGTCGCAATTAACATTATCAACTTCATTCAAATCTTTACAAGTTGGATATATTTTAGAATTATGCGCCAAACTATTAACAGTACTGCTGATTGTATCATATACTTGTAAATAAGCTGTTTTGTTCTTATCCGGTTTCACATTGCTTATAGCCGGGACAATAAGAGCGGCAATAACGCCAATAATACCTAATGTAATTAAGACTTCTGCTAAAGTAAACGCTTTTTTCATAAAACCCTCTTTTTGTTACATTGAATGTAACATAATACCTATTGTGTTACATTA
>CALUQF010000156.1 GCA_944322835.1 Candidatus Gastranaerophilales bacterium
TTGATGCAGAAGTCATGCTTATGGCGAAAAACGGGGTTGACGGGGTATACAGTGATGATCCTAAAACAAATCCTGATGCAAAAAAATTAGATAATATGTCTTATGATGATATAATTAAAAATGAATTGAAAATAATGGATACTTCTGCTTGTGCTTTATGCAAACAAAATAAAATACCTATTATTGTATTTGATTTTAAGGCAAAGGGAAGTCTTGAAAAGATTATGGCGGGAGAAGCCGTCGGGACGTACGTAAGTTAATAATATATATAAAGGAGAAAATTATGTCAGAAGCTCTTGATGAGATGTATTTATTTGGCGAAGAAAAGATGGAAAAAGCGATTTCGCAGATGAAGAGAGAATTCGCTTCGGTTCGTACAGGACGCGCAAATCCGGCAATATTAGACAAGGTTATTGTAGAATATTACGGCGCACCGACTCCGATCAGGCAAATGGCACAGGTTAGCGTAAGTGAAGGTACTACGCTTGTTATCACTCCTTTTGATAAAAGTATTATGAAAGAATTAGAAAAAGCTATCATTAAAGCTGAATTAGGTGTCACTCCAAATAATGACGGTGTGTGTGTAAGATTAAATTTCCCGCCTCTTACTGAAGAAAGAAGAAAAGAAACTGCAAAAGAAGTAAAAAAATATGGTGAGGATGCAAAAGTCGCAGTAAGAAATGCAAGACGCGATATGGTTGATCATCTCAAAAAAATTGAAAAAGATGAGAATATGCCTGAAGATGCTGTAAAGGATAATCAGGATAAAATTCAAAAACTTACTGATAAGTATGTAGGGATTATAGACGCTCAAGTGGCAGAAAAAGAAAAAGAGGTTATGACTGTATAATGACTTCAGAAAAAAAAGGACTCTCGCGTTTTATACCAACTCGAGTATTAACGGGATTAGTTATCGGATTTACAGCATTATTTGCAATTTTGTCGGGCGGATTATATTTGGTTGCGCTCGTAATGGCTATAGTGGTGCTTGCAGCAAAAGAATATACCACAATTCTCAGACACAAGGGATTTTTACCAAGCTTTAGGGTAATTATTTTATCAAGTATTATTTTTGCAGCCTTGGCCTATTTTAACCGGTTTGATTTGGTAGCACTAGCATTTACCTGCTGTTCAATTATGGCTTTTATGTCAGTTTTATTCAGAGGCAGACAACCTTATATCGCAAATGTTGCAACAACAATTCTCGGGTTTGTTTATTGCGGCTGGTTCCCACTTCATTTGTTGTTTTTAAGAGATTTGGGAAGCCATCCTGTTTATGATGGTATTATCAAGCAAAATGTTACGACAGAAGGTGCCGGGTATGCATTATTACTGCTTTTCTGTGTTATTTTAACTGATAGTTTTTGTTATTATGCAGGATGTAAGTTTGGCAAACATAAACTATCAAAAGTTATTAGTCCGAATAAAACAATAGAAGGTTCTATTGGTGGAACTTTAACCTGCCTAATATTTTGTATGATATTTGGTCATACACTTCAAATACCTTGGTATCATTCCTTTATTTTGGGTTTATTAATTGCAGCTTTTGCGCAGATTGGCGATTTGTGCGAATCAATGATTAAAAGAGATGCTGGGGTTAAGGATTCAAGTAATATTCTTCCGGGGCATGGCGGATTTTTAGATAGAACTGACAGCTATATTCTGACGATTCCGGTTGTGCATTATTATTTGTATTTCTTTGTCGTAAATAATTTCATGGATTTATTCAAAGGTCTGTTCTAATGCTGGAGAGTATATTTGGAGAACAAAACGGACTTGTTAAGCAAGCGCTTACGCACCCTTCTTATACAAAGGAGAATAATCTTGACAGCCTTGAGAGCTATGAGAGATTAGAGTTTTTTGGTGATTCAGTTTTAAAACTCTTTACTTCTAAACTTCTTTATGAAACTTATCCTAACGCGCCTGAGGGTGAACTTTCAAAGATTCGTTCGATATTGGTATCAGATGCTATTCTTGCTCAAGCAGGCGGGGAAATCGGTATTGATAAATTGATACTCCTTGGGCCGGCCGAAGAAAAACAGGGGGGGCGTAGACGTGAATCTAACATTGCTTGCGCTCTCGAAGCAGTTCTCGGGGCTTATTATTTAAGCGGAAAACGGGATGAGATTGAAAATTTTATTAAGGATTATATTATGATTTATGCGGAAGATGTCGACAAGCATTTTGAAAAATACAATGCAAAAGATATTTTCCAGCAATATACGCAGGGGGTAAATAAGACTTTACCGGTGTATAGAACTGTTTCAATAACCGGCCCTGCACATAAGCCGGAATTTAATGTTGAAGTCGAATGGAACGGCGAAATAATAGCACAGGCTTCCGGAAAGACTAAAAAAGAAGCGCAACAAAATTGTGCATTAGAAGCTTGTAAAAAGCTCGGAGTTATAGAATAACGTTTTACTCCAAATGTATGATTACGAAAATTTTTTGATTATATATAATAAACATGTGTATTGGGAGAGACTTTTTGAATGAACAGACGCTGGTACGATTCAAATGAATATACTGAAAAGGCTTTATCATTGCTTAAGAACATGGACGAGGAAAGGCGCCGCGCTTTATCCAGAGACCTAACAAATGTTGTAAGACAAATAAAAGAGCTTCATGAAGAAGATGAAGAACAAGAGGTAAGTATTGGAATAGACCGCGTTTTGGGCTTATATAAGCTTTCTAATTCCAGAAGATGGTATGATAAAGTGAGTATTCTCTCTTACGCTCTAAAAACAATGTCTACTCTTCCAAAAGAAGATTTTTACAACATTATGGAAGGTCTTTCAACAAGCTTATCTGCATAAACTGTATGAGAGAGGGTCGAAATTTTTGTTTTTTTTGGGGGGGCCAAACAACATTCCCAGATGAGGCAGGCTCCCTCTCCTAGCAAGAGAGGGTTGGGGTGAGGTGTTAATCTATTAATTTTCTACAAAGTTAATGTTGGGTTTCACCCAACCTACTTTTCTGGCGTCATCAGCGCCGCGAACGTGCTATGCGTGAGCATAGCGATAGTGAGCGTAAGTGTGCAGGCAAGTCTCGCAACAGCCATTTAGACAACGCTCGTGAGAGCGTAGAAAACAACGGCTACTTTCTTCTTTTTTGCTCTCTGTTTTCTTCTTTTAATGCCAAAAAGAAGAAAAAATGAAGAGAAAACTACAGAGATATAAAAAACTGGCTGAAGTCCACTTTACTAACTATAGTTATTGGTGTGTCAAAACGATACACCATGCTTTACTATTCGTTTTTATCTAACAGGGAAAATTCTGCGGGAAGCCTATTTTCTATTTCTTTGACTATTTCTGATGGTTTTGTATTTAAAAGTTCGCTTATAGTAAATAATGAAATCAGTTTTGTTTCATTTGTTGCATTTTCAATACGGTTTAACAACGATTTTTCAACACCATATTCATCAGCTAAAAGTCTCTGGGATTTCCCGATTGCCTTTCTTTTTTCTCTTACGATTTCTCCTAAGAGTTGTGTTATTATGTAAGCTTTATCTGAATACTTGTGTTGCATATATAGAATTTTATATGTTATAATCAAATAAGGTTATCTATATATGCGCCATGAATGAGGGTATAATTATGATTAACAAACTTGAAAACAAGATATCAAGGCATACATAGTAAAAAATTGTTCAGATATTAACGATTTAGCCGGTGTGTTATTAATGTTTGGTAATGCAATTATAGAATCGTTGAACAGTAGCAATGCATTTAGTGAAAGCAACTTAGATGATATAGAAAATATCTCATACATGTTATGTGATATTAGTACTGAAATTAATAAGAATGCTTAAAAAATTGCAAATATTTTACAAAATAATTATTAAAAAAAATAGCTTGAGTGAAACCCAACATTAATTTATAAAGTAGACTAAAGTTTAGTCTTTTCTGGCGTCATCAGCGCCGCGAACGTGCTATGCGTGAGCATAGCGATAGTGAGCGCAAGAGTGCAGGCAAGTCTCGCAACAGCCATTTAAACCACGCTCGTAAGAGCGTTTAAAACAGCGGCTCTTTTCTTCTTTTTTGCTCTCTGTTTTCTTCTTTTGATGCCCAAAAGAAGAAAAAATGAAGAGTTTTATCTGCATAAATATTGATTTTACTCCCTGTTTATTCTAAAATCCTTATGGGGGTAAATGCTCTCGAATGTTGCACGTTATCCCTTTAGTTAGAAGTTAATAAGGGGGACAAATTATGTCAAGAAAACCAATTATTGCAGGAAACTGGAAAATGAATTTACTCCAAGATGAAGCTAAGGCTTTATTTGAAGGAATAGAAAAGTTCACAAAAGATTTTACAGCACCTCAATTACCTACAATCGTAATCGCACCGGTGTTTACTTCATTGAATGTAGTACATACAGTTAGATGCAACTGCGGCTGCGGTGGAGATAAAATTGCTATTGCAGGTCAAAACTGCCATTGGGAAAAATCAGGTGCTTATACAGGCGAAATTTCTG
>CALUQF010000157.1 GCA_944322835.1 Candidatus Gastranaerophilales bacterium
AATTTTCCCGCAGTTATCTTTAATATGATCCATTAAATCTTTTGGAGCTTCTTTTGGTTTAGAGCGTGAGAATAAGGCTACATATCCCATCCAGGCTGCCGCAACATATCCGGGATAACGGAGTTTGCTAAGGATTTTACCGAATTTGCCTTTCAAATCATTCATTGCATGTCCGGCTTCGTGAAACCCTGCAATCGAGATTTTATCTGTATTAATGGTAATAGTTTTTTTCTTTGGAGTGTAATATGCATTTTGTCCGCAGGCAACATCTGACATATCACGGAAATATTGAGCGGGAATGATTTGAACCCCTTTTTTATCAAGTCCTGAAACTTCCAGAGACTTCTCAAAAGCGTCTTTGTAGAGATGATTTTGGCTGTGTTCTTTTATTAACTGCTTATTAAAAGGGCGTGCAAACGCCGGCAGAGTTCCCATTATGGCTGATGAGGCCAAACTTGCGAGGATAAAGCCGGTGCTGCCTGCATTAGGGTCTCTTGGGATATATTCATTTCCATTATAATAAAATGAGTTAACCATGCGCACACTTCAATTTTCTAACTACACTTATTTATTATAAAACCAGTTATCAGAAAAAATTGCTAATTTGTTACAGTTTGTTATATTATAGACTTATGAATTGTTTTTTTAGAGATCAGCAGGAAGCTTTATTTAAGGCAACAAAGCCTTATCAATACGTTGGCGGGGAATTTTTATCCTATAATAAAGATTTTGACTCGGCAAGCGTCAGATTTGCGTTTGTTTTTCCGGATAAATACGAAATCGGGATAAGCAATCTCGGGGTAAGAATAATTTATGACAGAGTAAACTCATACAAACGGCCAATTAGTACAGATAAGCCGGATAAATATATTTCCCCCGAATATATTTACCCCTTTATGGCAGATAGAGCTTATGCTCCGGAGCCTGATTTCAAACCGGAATTCTTGTACGGGGTCGAATCTAAAAGAGCGCTTAAGGAATTTGACGGGGTTGGTTTTTCTCTTCAATATGAACTTTCTTATCCTACGGTTTTAAAAATGCTTGAAATGTCCGGAATAAGCGTTAGAAACGATGAGCGCGGCGAGGACGAACCAATAGTTTTAGCAGGAGGCCCCTGCACATTTAACCCTCTTCCGATGGCAGATTTTATTGATGTTTTTTGTATCGGAGACGGCGAAGATATGATGGTTGAGGTGTGCGAATCTTTAGAGCGCACAAAAGGGCTTTCAAGGAAAGAAAAGATTGCGGATTTGTGCAAAATTAAAGGCTGCTGGGCACATAACCCCACCCCGAAATCAAAGATTTCGACCCTCCCTCAAGGGGAGGGTATGTGCGAAGTTGAAAAACGAATTGCACCCCTAACTCTGGAAAACGCATCAACATCTTATCCCATACCGTTTTCAAGCTCTGTTCATGATCGTGCGATTGTAGAGATAAGGCGCGGGTGCGGAAGAATGTGCCGTTTCTGCCAGCCGGGGCATGTTACTCTTCCTGTAAGAGAGCGTTCGGCAGAGGATATAATTAAGATTACAAAAGAACTTGTGAATAATACCGGATATGACGAGTATTCGCTTTTATCACTCTCATCAAACGATTATTCAAATATTAAGGAAGTTATCAAAGAGCTTGCGGTTGATTTTAATAAACGCAAGATATCCGTATCTCTTCCAAGCCAGCGTATTGACGGGTTTAATCTTGAACTTGCAAATCTTGTTCAATCCGTAAGAAAATCGGGTATGACGTTGGCTCCTGAAGCAGGAAGCCAGAGGCTCAGAAATGTTATTAAGAAAAATATCTCGGAAGAGCAGATTATAAATGCAGCTCTTACACTTTATGAAAACGGCTGGTCAAGAATAAAATTCTATTTTATAGCGGGACTGCCTACTGAAACATTAGAAGATATGGACGAAATGGCGGAGCTTTTAAATAAGATTAAATACCGCTCAAAACTGATTAAACGTGAAAAAGGTCTAAATCACGGGTTTGAGATAACCTGCACACTCTCTATTTTTGTTCCCAAACCGTTTACGCCGTTCCAATGGTGCCCGCAAATGGATTTAGATGAAGTAACAGAGCATATTAACTATTTAAAAGACAAAGTAAAGCATATTAAAGGCGTTAAGATTAATTACCACGAAAAATATATATCTGAAATAGAAGCTGTTCTTACGCGTGGAGATGCAAGCCTTACAAAGTATATTGAAGCGCTTTACAAAAAAGGGTGCTATCTTGACACCTGGGGCGAATATTTTGATAAGAACGTATGGCAGGAAACCGCAAGAGAATGCGGATTCTCGCTCGCAGAGATTGCGCAAAAGGAATACAGTATAGATGAAGAGCTGCCGTGGGATTTTATTAACACAGGATTAAGCAAAGAATGGCTCAAAAATGAATATATAGAAGCGTTTGCACAGGGGTGCGGGTTTAATCACCAGCCTACCTGTGAAAACAAATGTGTTCAATGCGGAGTCTGCCCGTCATTAAAGACTCATAAGGTTATGGCAAAGCCTTATAAGGCATCAGAAGAGGCTCAAAAAATCATCTCTGAACCGGCCATAGACCCTTCAAGAGTTCACCCTGACAAAGATAAGCCCGTTTACAGATACAGGTTAAAAGTTACTAAAAAAGGGATTTTAAGGTATTTTTCTCACCTTGATTGGCAGAATACTTTCCATAAGGTTCTTGCAAGAAGCGGTTTGAATATGGCATTTACTCTGGGTTTTAACCCGACAATGAAAGTCTCAATGGGTATAGCGCTCCCGCTGTTTGCCGAATCGGAAGGAGAGCTTGTTGATATTGAGATTTATGATAACTTATCCTGTGAAGAAATAAAAAACAAGATTAACCCGAATTTGCCTCAAGGCGCTGAAGTTATTGAAGTTAAGCAGATAGAAAGACACGCTCATGCTGTAGATATTGAAGCTCACTGGGCGGAATACCGTATTGCCCCCTATAATAAATCAAATGAGAACATGCTTTACAATTTTGAAAAATTTAGGTATGATATAGATAAGGTTTTGTCTTGTGATAAAGTTTTAATCACCAAGAAAAACAAGAAAGGTTTTGAAAAAACAACAGATTTTAAGAAATCTATAGGAACACATAGGTTTGAAGGTAATAGTCTGTTTATATGTCTAAAAGTCGGTCAAGGCTCTGATATTCCGGCTTTGCGGGCTGATGATTTAATGAAGCTCGTTAATCCGAACCAAATTTTTGATATCGCGAGAGTTAGATTTTTGACTGAAAACCTCAATGAGATATAGTTTTAAAAAGGATTAAGAAGAAATGAAAGATGCAATCGCTAACAAAATTGTTATAGCCGAACGCGATAATATCGCTGCGGTTATGGAAAACGGCAAAGTCGCCGAGTTTTATGTACACAGAGGCGAAATAATTTTAGGTGATGTTTACCTCGCTCAAGTAGAAAATATTTTACCCTCAATAGAAGCAGCATTTGTTAATGTAGGCTCTGACAAAATGGGCTTCCTGCACGCTCAGGACGTTTCCGGTAAAGGTGCTTTGCAGGACAAATTAAAACCAAAGCAAAAACTTGTTGTTCAGGTCGTTAAAGAACCGACAGGGCACAAGGGGCCGAGGGTTACGACAGAAATCTCGCTTCCGGGAAGATTTTTGGTTCTTATGCCGAATGAGGCAGGAATTAATGTAAGTAAAAAAATTACTTCCGCAAAGGAAAGGGCAAGATTAAAATCAATTGTAAATCTTCTAAAGCCTGTAGGAGTCGGGATTATTGTAAGAACAGAAGCCGAAGGGCAGACTGAATCTGATATTCAGGAAGATTTAGAAATCCTTCTGGAGAAATGGAATAATATTATCACATCGGCTGAAAGCCTTACCCCGCCGAGTCTTTTGTACAGAGACCAGGATTTATTATACAGGGTTATTAGAGAAGCCTGCAATGAAGAAACACAGGAAATTATTGTAGATACGGCTTTTGCCTTAAATAGAGTCCAAAATATTCTCCAGAACTGGCATATGAATAAAAATATCAATGTAACTCTATATAAAGGCTCTGAACCTCTTCTGGTTGCAATGGATATTCATAAAGAGATTAAGGCGGCTTTGCAGATGAAAGTTAACCTCCCATCAGGCGGTTATTTATTCATTCAGACAACAGAAGCTTTAACGGTTATTGATGTCAACAGCGGTAAGTTTACAAATTCTGCAACACAAGATGAAACTATTCTTAAAACAAATATTGAAGCGGTACATGAAATTGCACGACAGCTTAGATTAAGAAACATCGGCGGTATGATTATTATTGACTTTATTGATATGACATCACGCGTTGATAAATTGACTATGATGGAAGAGCTTGAACTTGCAATGGAAGCCGATAAAGCTAAACCGCAGGTAGGCCAGCTATCTGACTTAGGTCTGGTAGAGATGACAAGACACCGCCAGGGACAAGCATTAAGCGAAATCTTTGCAAAACGCTGTC
>CALUQF010000158.1 GCA_944322835.1 Candidatus Gastranaerophilales bacterium
AAGAACGGCATATCTTCTTTAGGAAGAATTCTTGATACGATACCTTTGTTACCGTGACGTCCTGAGAGTTTATCACCTACGGAAACCTTACGTTTTTGAGCAATATAAACTCTGATTACCGTATTAGCTCCCGGTGGAAGTTCATCGCCTTTTTCTCTGTCAAATACTTTAACATCAAGTACACGTCCGCCTTCTCCGTGAGGAACTCTTAATGAGTTGTCCTTAACGTCTCTTGCTTTTTCGGCAAAGATTGCTCTTAAAAGTTTTTCTTCCGGCGGATGTTCGCTTTCACCTTTTGGAGTTACTTTACCAACTAAGATATCATCAGCATAAACTCTTGCACCAATACGAACAATACCGCGTTCATCAAGGTGGCGCAATGCTTCTTCAGAAACGTTAGGAATTTCTCTTGTAATTTCTTCAGGTCCGAGTTTTGTCTGACGAGCATCTATTTCTAATTTTTCAATGTGAACTGATGTAAATATATCATCATGTACGCATCTTTCAGAAAGCAGGATAGCATCTTCGAAGTTATACCCTTCCCAAGGCATATAAGCAACTAGAATGTTTTTACCGATTGAAAGTTCACCGCAGCTTGTTGAAGCACCATCTGCAATTACATCGCCTGCCTGAACTCTATCGCCTTCATTAACAATCGGTTTCTGGTTAATGCAGGTATCCTGGTTAGAACGTACATATTTCATTAATGTATGTAAGTGATGTTTACCGCTCTGATCAGTGATAACAATTTCTTCACCTGTTACACGGGATACAACACCGTCAACTCTTGCACAAACTACCATACCGGAGTCTTTTGCAACTCTTCTTTCCATACCGGTACCAACAACGGGTCTTTCAGTAATAAGAAGAGGAACAGATTGACGTTGCATGTTTGAACCCATCAATGCACGGTTCGCATCATCGTGTTCAATGAACGGAATCATAGATGTTGCAACAGAGATGATCTGTATCGGGCAAACACCCATATAGTCAACTTTTGAAGAGTCGCTCATAATAAATTCTGAACGGTAGCGGACAGGGATTTGAGCAGCCTTAAATGTATTATCCGGATTCAATTGAACGTCTGCCGGAGCACATCTAAAGTTTTCATCTTCATCTGCTGTCATATAAACAACTTCATCAGTAACCTTACCGTCTTTTACAACAAAGAACGGAGATTCGATAAATCCATAATCGTTAACTCTTGCGTGAGTAGCCAATGAACCTATCAAACCTGCGTTTGGACCTTCAGGTGTTTCAATAGGACAAATACGTCCGTAGTGAGAAGGGTGAATATCACGAACAGCAAACCCTGCTCTTTCTCTCTGTAAACCGCCGGGTCCAAGAGCTGAAATACGTCTTTTGTGAGTTAATTCAGCAAGCGGGTTAATCTGGTCCATGAACTGTGACAACTGTGAAGAACCGAAGAATTCTTTCAAAGATGCCACTAAAGGTTTTGTATTTAACAAGTTCAAAGGTGTTAAAGTTTCAGAATCCTGAAGAGTCATTCTTTCTTTAACAATTCTTTCAATTCTTGATAAACCGACTCTGAATTGGTTTTGAAGAAGTTCGCCGACAGAGCGGATTCTTCTGTTTCCTAAGTGGTCGATATCATCTAAAGAACCTTCATCATAAGTAAGGTTAATTAAATATTCAATTGAAGCTACAATATCCTGAACAGTTAATGTTCTCTGGTTTTTAGGAATATTTAAGTTCAACTTTTTGTTTAATTTATAACGACCTACACGACCTATATCATATTTTTTGTCATCAAAGAATCTTGATTCCAAAATCTGACGTCCACCTTGAGCAGAAGCAGGATCGCCCGGTCTCAATTTCTTATACAAATCAATCAAAGCATCATCTGTAGTTTCAGTAGTATCTTTATCCAATGTTTTCTTTAAGAATTCAAAGTGAGTGAATAAAGATTCCATTTCTGAAACTGTAATACCCATTGCTTTTAATAATGTTGTAGCAAGGATTTTTCTGTTTTTATCAATCTTAACGTATATAATATCGTTAGAATCTGTTTCAATCTTTAACCATGCCCCTCTATTCGGAATCATAGTTGCATTATATAATCTCTTACCAGTTGGAGAGATTTCGCGTTTGAAGTAAACGCCGGGAGAACGTACAATCTGAGATACAATAACACGTTCCGCACCGTTTACGATAAATGTACCTTTATCAGTCATTGTCGGAATATCACCGATATAGACTTCTTGTTCCTTAATTTCACCGCTGTCACGGTTAACAAGTCTTACCATAACACGTAACTGTTTTGCATATGTAGCGTCATGAATACGGGCTTCTTCAACCGTATATTTTGCATTATCAAACGTGTAGTTAGGAAGGAAGTGAAGTTCTAATCTGCCTGTATAATCTTTTACAGGAGAAAAAGCTAATAACTCCTCTTTAAGCCCTTCTTTCAAAAACCATTCAAATGATTTTTTCTGCACGTCAATTAAATCCGGTAAATCGTCCAAACGTGTATTAGGAATACCCATTGGCGTTACTCTTTTTGCATATTCTGTCGACATTAATTCACCTCATCTATTCTAATGATGTACTATATAAAAATTTCTACTTTTATTTCGGACATAATTATCCCATATACTAGCATGTTATTCTATCGTACAACATCAATTTTGAACGTCAAGTTAATAAGGGTATAATGCACAATTTTTCAAGTGGTTTGTTTACAAAAATTTACAAAAAAGCATTTTCAAATTTTCTCATTTCCTTTCAAGTATTCTTTTATTAAATTTATCGGCGTTGCAAATCCAATACCAATGTTAGAAATATTATTATCGGGATTATAAATTGCCTGGTTTATACCGATAATTTCCCCTTTTGTATTCAAAAGAGGTCCGCCTGACGAACCAGGATTAATGGCGGCATCAGTCTGTATACGATTCTTCGCATAATCAATTCTTGATATGATACCCTGGGTTAATGTTCCGCTAAACCCGAAAGGATTTCCTATCGCCAGAACTTTTTCTCCTACCTTAATTTTCCCGGAATCTCCCAACTTTACAGTTTTTAAATCTCTATGGGCATCTATTTTCAATAATGCGATATCTTTATTATCACCTAAATGTTTTAAAACTTTTGCCTCATAATTTTGTCCATTATTCATAGTCACAATAACAGTCTTGCCAATATCCACAACATGAGCACTCGTCAAAATAACACCACTTTTATCAATTACACATCCGGTTCCGCAAGACAAACCATCAGGCACCTGGGAATCAACAGTCACAATAGCCGGATTAATTTTTTCATAAATAGAAACCGCGCTCTTCTCCAACTTACCGAATGAAAATCCCGGTAAGGCAATAACTGTTAACAATATTGTAATAACTACTCGTTTTAACATAATTAGATTTTCACAAGTTCATATTACGAAAACAATTCTCCGCATGATTTCTATATAGTCTATATATTGCCAGCTTTCAAATTTTAAGCTATAATAAACGAGATGTTTTATCACAATCGACACAATAGAAGGAGAAAATTATGTCAAGAATTGAAAGTTTTAAACAAGCTTTAGCTGAAAAAAGAGCTGTAAAAATTATTGCAGGTATTGATAATTTTAATACGGAAAATGTTAAAAAAGTCGTAAAAGCTGCTTCAAACTCAGGTGCAAGCGCAATTGATATATGCGCAAATCCCGATATTATTGCAATGGCAAGAAGCATAACAGACCTTCCGTTATTTGTATCTTCTATTGAGCCGCTTGAATTAGCACATGCAATTGCTCTTGGTGCAGATGCCGTTGAACTTGGCAACTTTGACGCTCTTTATAAAAAAGGACAAACTTTTACTGCCGCACAAGTTTTAGCTTTAGCAAGAAAAACCAGAGAACTTGTTGGAGATGATATATTCTTATCAGTAACTATACCTGGAGAATTAGAGATTTCTGAACAAATCAAACTAGCCCGCGATTTAGAAACTTTGGGTGTAGATTTAATACAGACAGAAGGACACTTCTCAAATGAAGCCCCTTCTAATGGCGTAAAAGGATTGCTGGAGAGAGCAGAATTGACTATTTCTAATACAATTGAGCTAACCCGAAATATAGATATTCCTGTCATGACAGCAACAGGAATCAATCCGACAACAGCTGCTTTAGCATTTGCTGCCGGAGCTTCTGCTATCGGATGCGGCTCTTGTGTAAACAAACTTGATTCCGAAATTTCCATGCTTGCAGTGTCAAAAAGCTTAGTCGAAATAGCTGAACGCAATGCGCAGTACATTGTAGAACTAGTTTAAAATAAAGTATAAATACATGGATACAAAAAGAGCTTCTTAAAAAGAAGCTCTTTTTGTATTAAGAAATGTAACAATTTTTCTCAAAATCCTAAAGTTTTAGCTTGAATGTGCCGTAAACCATGTAAAGGGACAAACAAAA
>CALUQF010000159.1 GCA_944322835.1 Candidatus Gastranaerophilales bacterium
CTCTTTTTTTGCGATAGAAAAGAGAAAGAAAAGTAGGCAAAAGAAAGAGAAAACACGCAGCTGTTTTCTATGCCCTGACGGGCATTGGTGTTAAATAGTTTTTAACCTCTACGGCCAGACCGGCAAGCCGGTTCTCTTACGCTCACTATCGATGCTTACGCATCACGTTCGCGGCGTGAACCTTGTTATATCTTGCATCTGACCAACAAGTTCCGCGCATCCCCTCTCCACGGGGGAGGGTTAGGGTGGTGGCTGATTCTTTTTGTACATTTTTGCGTCCAAAATGTGCTCCTTATCTTGCTTTTACCCCTAATGTAACACAATGGGTATTGTGTTACATTAGAAATATCTTTAGAAAATGCTTTTTTACTGTTTTCCTGTATAATAAGCACTTTTATATCAGATATTTTTGTTAACGGCATTTTTTTCGAAAACTTTAAATTTTTATTATAAATCGTTACAAATATTTACATTATTCCGAAATTTTACCTTTTCGTTTATATTAAGTAATGTTACAAATTTAAAAATATTGAAATTTCTACTTTTTGAAAGTTTTATATTAATATATAAGAAAGGTAAACTATGATTCCAGATAATATTAATGGACCACAAAATAATAACATACCTGACAATAATCCTGCGGAAAATGCAGCTCCCCAAAAGCCGCCTAAACCAAAGAGGAGCATATTTGATGGTCTATTCAAAGGACGTGAGCAGCAAATAGCAGATAAAAACCAAGACGGTAGAATAAGTTTAGCAGAAGCCAACAGTTATGTTAGTGCGTCCGGTGATGCTGGCTTTAGAAATGATATACTTGGCAAATTAGGTGCTTTTCTAGGTATAGAAATTGACAGCGGCTTGGATTATGACAAAGATGTTATGTATAAATATAATCTTCAGAAAGCTATTAATGTTTTACAAAAAGTTGATGCCAATACCGATGACGATATAACTATTGAAGAAATAAGAACAGCAAAAAATTTAACAAAAGAAGAAAAAGAAATGTTAAATACAACTTTTGGACTTGTAGACGGCAATATAGATAATAAACAAGGCCAATACGGTTCTTGTTGGGCTTTGACCGCGGGATACGGAATTTCAAGAGAAGCACAAGATTTGTATCAAAAAGTCGTCAGACAAGATGAAGAGGGTAATGCTATTGTTACTTTTTATGGTGTAGATAACGAGCCCGTAGAATTTAAGGTCAGTAGTAAATATATTCATTCAATGCTCATAAGAAGAACTCTTATTGTTAATCATAATAAAAATAAAAATAATATATATAGTGGTAATCTAAACCTTTCGGAATATGGCAGTTCTGACCCAGATGCGATTGCTTTAGAAGCTGCAATTACTATGTATAATAAGAAGATTAAACAGGAAGAGGCTGCATATGAACAGCAATTGATAGATTATATTAATTCTTCAACGCCAGATGTTGTTGAAAAACCTGATATCAGCAAATTAAGCGCTAATATGAGTCAGGAGGATTGGAGCGTATTTGTTAATTATTACAAAAACTCTGAATCTGAATATAAAAACCAATTCCTGTTTGATTCATCAATTGATTATATAACTCCGGAAGATATTGAAAATATGAGAACATATGTTGCGAATTCTACTCCTTCCGCACCCGCTAAACCTGATGTTAAAAATTTTACACGAGGTTCAACTCTATGGAATTATATAAGAAATTCTCATTCTGATACAATGGATAAACCGGTATATAAGAATTTCAGCAATAGAATAGGCGGTTCGATAACTGGGGGCGGTCATACTGAACTGGGCGTACACGCATTAGTTGGCGGTACTATTGAAAAATACTCAGGATATCATTATGATGATACAACAGGTGAAGTAGTTGGATTAACAAAAGATGAACAAGAAAAAATTAAAAACATCTTATCAAATAAGAAGCAGGGGGATCGAAAACTTTATGCAGTTTCTTTCAAGAACAGTGATAAGACTGTTATAAGTTCTCATGCATATTTTATATCAAGGGTTGAAGGGAACAAGGTTTATCTTGTTAACCCGCATGATTCAAGCAGAGAAATTTCTTATCCAGTTAAGAAGTTGGTAGATAATTTATATGATTTATCAATAAATAACTTGCCGGCAGAGACTGAACTTGTATAACCAACTCTTTTGGTTTATTGTTCCGGAATTGGCATTCCGTCTGCTTTAAGCTGTTTTAATTTTTTATCAATCCACTTTTCTAATTCTTCTTTTGATTCTGTATCATAGCGGCTTCCATATATTATAGCGCTGAAATTATACCGACCCTCTGTTATTCTTTCACCTTTCGTATTATATTTTATTTCGGTTACTAAAACTTTTATGCCGCGATATGTATATGGTTTGGGAGCGTTTAGTTCTTTTTCTTTTGCTTTTACTTTGTCAGTATCAATTTTTTGACTCAATAGCGAAGAAGCCTCACCAAAAGCTTCCTCTTCTGACTTACTTTTTAGAAGCTGATAATTATCGCTGTCATCAAATTTTATATAAAATCGGGGAATTGAGTCTTTAAATATTTCTGCGGCATATTCGCCCTTGGTAATAGTACTTAGATGCTCATAATTATTTTCTTGCTGGGAATTCGGAATAGTATCGGGAAGACCTGCTTTATGCAAAAATTCATTGTACTTAGCACCAAATTCTGATTTAAGATTATTATAGAACTCCGCGATTGCCTTTCCGCTTATGAGTCCTTTAGTATTATCATTATCATTTTGCTTGTTGTCCACATTATTGAAAATAGAAAGAACTTTGCTTTGTTCTTCGGCTGAAAGATTCTTATTGTTTTTAAACATTTCTATATTTAAAGAAGCTTGATTGGTTATCTGATTTAAATCCATGATTTAGTATGGCCCTTCTTTTTATTGATTATTAACAACTTCAAATAACGCATTTACTACAACCGGATCCCACTTAACTCCGGCTTCTTCTTTGATAATTGATAATGCTTTTTCTTTATCCATTGCGCTTCGGTAAGAGCGGTCTGAAGTCATGGCAGTATATGCATCTGCAACCGCAATAATTCTTGAACCGAACGGAATGGAGTTTCCTTTCAGACCTTCAGGTTCCCCACCGCCATCCCAGCGTTCTTTGTGATAATGAATATATGGGATAACTTCTGACAGGAAGTTGATATTCATTAGTAAGTTTACACCGACATTCGGATGGTTTTGCAGCTTTTCCCAGTCTTCTTTTGATAATTTACCCTTGTTAGTAAATAACGATTCAGGGAGTGTAATTTTGCCGATATTTTGTAAAAGCCCGGCATAGTAGACCAAATCCGTTGTTTTTTCGTTAAGCCCCAGCTGTTTACAAAGCTTTCTTGAAAGATCAGCGGTATTTTGAGAATGCGCTACTTTATACTGTCCTTTTTCATCAACTGCTTTTGCAAGTCTTTCTACAAAAGCTTGCTGCTGAACACCCAAATCCCCGATTAGAGCTGTAAGTTCTGCACGCTTATGTTGGAGTTCTTCCGCCAAAATACAGTCCTCATTAATTAATTCTTCGGTTTCTTCTATTGCCTTTTGAAGATGAAGAGAGGTGCCGAATAATCTTCCGATAGTTTCTAATAAAGATATATATGGCTTTTTAATCGTTTTTTCTTTATAATTTTCTATTACAACTACACCTACTATATAGGCGTTGTTATGCATTGGTACGATTGCAAGAGATTTTACATCGTATTCTTTTAATTCGTATTTCGGAATAAAATTGTCTATTTTAGAAACATCTTTAACCTGAATTTTTTCCAGATTGTTAAAAGCAGTAACAACAATTGATTTGTCGTCAGAAGAATAACCGAGTTTTTTTGCATAAATATCTTCATCAAAATCAATTGATGATCCTACCAGACCGAGAAGCTTGTTATCCAAATTCAGGCCCTTTGTGAATTCCTGCGTAAGATATATATGACATGCGTCTACATCAAGAATCTGGGTCAAAGTTTTCGCAATAGAGTTATAGACAACATATTCGTCTTGGGAACTAAAACCTAATACGCAAAGCGTATTATCAAGAGAATATATAGAGATTAACTCTTTTAGCTGGGATTTTAATTTAGTAGTCTTATCTTTGACATCTTTTCCGATTTTATTAGCTAAATCTTCAGAAATCAAATATTCGGAAATAAAATCTCCCAGGTTAAGAGCAAATATTTCTTCGAGCGGGTCATCTTCCATCAAATCAATTGAGCGGCTGAATAATGATGCACCTGATTCTTCTTTATCTGTCATAAAATTCCTTCCTACAAAAGTACTCTTCTTATATTATATATAACGGCATAAATTTCAAAAACTTTAATAATTTTTACAAATTTTATACTTTAGTTGGAGAAAAGTTATACTTAATGCCGAAAATAAAGGGCAAAGGCGCTTTA
>CALUQF010000160.1 GCA_944322835.1 Candidatus Gastranaerophilales bacterium
GCCGCTGGCCGCGTAAGCACACAAATCTTTTCCTCCAAGATAAGGTGCATGCCCGTCAATACACTTATTATAAGACTTCGCAAGCTCAAGTTTTGACATAACATTTTTGTCCTGATTTAAAACACCGGGGAAATTCATCATTTCGGCCAAACCTAACACCCACGGTTTATCAATTAACAGCGACAAATCATAACTCGTCAAATCAAAACCCGAAGTTTCAAACGGTGTTGCAGGAACACAAGACGGAAGCATTGTATAAACATCTATAGGTAAATCCCTAACTGCTTCATGCATAAAACTTATTCCGTGAAGGCCCAATACATTAGAGATTTCATGCGGATCAATGATTACTGTTGTAGTGCCGGCTGGAAGAACAACTTTTGCAAATTCACGCGGCAGCATCATAGTACTTTCAAGGTGCACATGCCCGTCTATAAACGAAGGACATACATACGCACCATTTAAATTGATTTCTTTTACACCGGTATAGTCTTTGCCAACTCCCGCAATAATCCCGTCTTTAATTGCAATATCCGCTTCATAAATTTCTTCGGATAATACATTGATAACATTTGCATTTTTTAAAACTAAATCCGCTTTTTCTAAACCTCTTGCCGTATTAATTATATTTGACATATTAAATCCTTATATTCTAATAGTTTTGCAAGATTTCCTTCCCCGATAACTTTGTCAATCTTATCCTTAAAACCTTCCGCACCTTCTGTTTTCATTTCCTCGGGAAGTTTAATATCAGTATTATACTTTGTTTCCACAAACCCCTTATTGAGAATCAAAAATTCTTTATACATCCTAAGAATTTGTAAATCGATTTTATTAATATCATAATTCTCACCAAGAAAATATTTCATATCCTTAGGAAATAACTCTAAAAATTTAATCATAAATTCTGTCTCAGAGATATTAGCCTCTTCATCATACTCCTGATTAAAACAATTGTTATTCAGAATTTCCTGCTTAGGCTGCGTTTTAATGTATGCCGCCCACATCAAACAGCCAACATAAAATCCTAAATTGTTATTAAAAAGTTCAAGAAATTTTTTGTAATACTGTCTGAATTTCATCTTTCTTTGTGATAAGTTTTTAAACCTGTTAATATCCATATATAGATATTCTACAGTACCTCTAAAAGCCAAAATGTATGGCGCAAATCCCGGATCAAACTCTAAGCCTTGTGTCATAATCCTCCTTACAGTTTATAATATTTTAGCATGAATAATTAACAAGATACACAAAAAATGAATTAAAAGAAGTATTAAGTTTTGTTACAAAAAATATTTTAGTTCCGCTAAAAAGGCAATTTTTCTTAACACAATTACTTTATATAAGTAAGGTTAGATAAATATAGGTTAGGTAGGTATGATTAATAATATTTCCAATATGGACGTGCGTCCGCAGATGGCGGTTGCAAAGCCTATGGCATCGGTACAGAGCATGGGAATGCCGCCGATTTTAGGGTTTAAAACACCGCCGTTAAAAGAAAAAGCAAAGATTCAGGTTAAGAAGGTTAAGCGGGGTGATAATTTACTTATTCCAGGAATTATTGACGACGACTATGTTGATATTGTTGAAGAATATGTTACTATTAAAAATGACAATAATCCACAAGATAATTTTTTTGCTGCGCATATTAATAATCCGATAAAAATAAAACGGAAAATGAAATATCTTAAAAATTGTTATCTGATAGATTTTATTCAATCTCCTAAACCAAGGTGCGGTCTTGGGACAGAAGCTATAAAAAATCTTGCGGAAAAAGCAATGTTTGATACAAGAGCGCAAGGGCGGATTGTTACTTATTCAGTTCCAATAATAAAAGAAATGTCACCGGCTCTGTTCTTTTATAAGCTTGGGTTCAGATTTACTTCGCCAGAGGCAAATCAATATATGGAAGAATGTTTAGCGAAAAAAATGCCTGATATTCCAGCGCAAACCGGCATGATGTTTTTACCGAAAGCAAATTTACATAAACTTCTAAGATACGGAGAAATGTTTTAACCTATGATAGAAGCTCATTATACAACAGATACTAAAGTTAAGCGTACAAATAATGGCGCGGTGGAAGCTCCGGTGGTTCTTCCGAAACATAAATTGTTTTCGGACAGCGAAGCGAACAGAAAAATTGGAGCAATTAATACCGACATTTATGAAAGTGCAAAAAAGGAGAAAAAAGAACATGAATTCAATAAGGCTTTGTATTTTAAGATTTTTGGCGGAGTTACTCTTCTTACCGCAGGCATCGCCGGTATTTATAAAATCAGAAATTTCTTTAGAAAATCTTAATTAGGTAAAAAAGATTTTTTACGCTAAAATTATGGGGTGAAAGAGAGGTAATTATGTGCGGAATCGTTGGATACGTTGGAAATAAAAAGGCTGTAGATGTTTTGCTTGAAGGTTTAACAAGTCTTGAATACAGGGGATATGACTCTTCAGGGATTGCTGTAAACATAGATGGAAAAGTTCAGCTATTCAAGGCTGCCGGAAAATTACAGAATTTAAAAAATATTGTAGAAAAAAATTATGCAGAGATTTCCAAATCAACAATCGGCATCGGCCATATCCGTTGGGCAACACATGGCGCTCCAACGGTTGAAAACGCACACCCGCATTCTTGTAACTGCGGCAAGGTTGCGGTTGTACATAATGGAATTATTGAGAATTTCAAAGAATTAAGAGAAAGATTAGAAAAAAACGGCTGCACATTCCGCTCCCAAACCGATACAGAAACTATTGCACACCTTGTTGCAACAAAATTTGGCGAGGTGCATAATCTGACAGAAGCAGTAAGACTTGCAACAAAAGAAATTGAAGGCGCTTATGCAATTTGTGTTATCCATCAGGATTTGCCGGATACAATTGTTGCAACAAGAAGAAATGCACCGCTTGTTGTTGGATTAGGCGAGGGTGAGAATTATGTAGCATCTGACGTTCCGGCCTTAATACAATATACTAAAAAGGCTATGTATCTCGAAGATAACCAGATTGTAACCTTGACTCCGAATTCAATAGAGTTGATTGATATTGATAATAATCCTCTAAAGCAAAAAGTTGAAACATTGCCTTGGGAGCCCGTTGCTTTAAGCAAAATGGGCTACAAACATTTTATGCTTAAAGAAATCCATGAACAGCCGGATGTTGTAAGAAATGTTTTATCCGGAAAATTGAGAGCAAGTGATGAAAAAGTTTTGTTAAAAGAAGTTACACTTGATAAAGAAAAACTAAGAAATTTAAACAGAATTCAAATTGTTGCGTGCGGCACATCACTGCATGCGGCAATGGTTGGTAAATATTTGATAGAAGAGTTTTGCGGAATTCCTGTTGATGTAGAACCTTCAAGTGAGTATATTTACAGAAAAACCATTACTGACAAAAATACTCTTGTCATCGGCGTTTCACAATCAGGAGAAACCGCCGATACAATTACTGCAGTAAGACAGGCAAAGAGTAAAGGGTCGCACATTCTCATTATTACAAATCGTCCAGACTCAACTATGGCAAGAGAAGCTGACAGCCTTGTTCCGGTTAATGCCGGAATTGAAGTTTCTGTTGCGGCTACTAAATCCTATATTGCGCAATTGATTTCTTTTTATCTTATTGCAATTTATATGGCAGAAGTCAAGAATTCTATGGATTTAAAAGAGCTGGCTGATTTAAAACACGAACTCATCATTTTACCGCAGAAAATAGAAAAAATACTCGCACATACAGAAGATATTCAAAGATGCGCAAGAAAATTTTCCGGCTCAAAAGATTTTATCTTTATTGCACGCGGCATAAACTTCCCGACTGCTTTAGAAGGAGCATTAAAACTTAAGGAAATAAGCTATATAAATGCTACGGGATATACTGCCGGAGAACTTAAGCACGGGCCGATTGCAATGCTTGATGAATCCATGCCGGTGCTTTCAATCTTGATGAAGGGCAAAGTTTATGACAAGATTCTTTCAAATTCGGAAGAAGCCAAAGCAAGAAATGCGCGAATGATTGCACTCACTGATTCTGAAGATGAGAAGTTGAAAGAGTTGTTTGAAAATATTATAGAAATCCCGGAGATTTCGGAAATCTTATCACCGGCGCTTGCTGTTGTACCTTTGCAGTTACTGGCTTATTATATAGCGGAATTTTTAGGCAAAGACGTTGACCAGCCGAGAAATTTGGCAAAATCCGTAACAGTGGAATAATATTTCAGAAAAAGAACCATACAGGAAAATGATAATCATGCCGACAGGAATACCTCAAGGCATAAAAGCAATAGAAGCTTCAAAAATGCTTTTATTAAGAGCAAAACATGAACAAAAAAAAAATAAAGCTTCCACATTGACCTTGATTTTTTATTATTTAGTTGATAATATAATAAAAGTTCGA
>CALUQF010000161.1 GCA_944322835.1 Candidatus Gastranaerophilales bacterium
AAACTTAGAAATTCGGGTGAGGGGTCTTTTTTATGTCCAGACATTAGGTAATATTCCGCAATTGCAAATATGTAGTAATATACGATGTTTGTTTATAAATTTATCTTGGACAGTTGTGCCCCTGAGGAGAGGGCAGGCGCCAAGCTTAGCGGGTAGTGGGTAGAATGCGGTAAATCTATGATTTACCGCATCAAGACTTAGGCGGAGATACTGTATATAATACAATTTGCTAACTCACAGTTGGCTTCACTATAATAAAAATGTTTCGGAAGTCAACGATTACTAAAACCTACGAGCTTTGTTTGACAAATTTTACGTATTTTTGAATGTCGCACATGTATTATTATATATTTTCATATTTCCCCTTTTTTATAAAAATATGAACATAAATTTTTTTGCCAGTTTTGCATTTAAATTATATGCAAAGTATAATCAATTATATTGGCGAGGTAAATATGACAAGCAATTTATATACACTATCCGAAATAGTAGACAAAAAATTTTCACACGGCGAAGAAATTCCTGAGAATATAATAAATAATATGCGTAAAATCGTTTCTATAGGCGGTTTTATAGGAATGGCCCAGATTAATCCAATTGCCGGTAATGTAGAATACAATGCAAAAAAAATTGCTAAATATATAAAATACGCATGTAATATCGGATTAGAGATGATAGTATTTCCGGAACTGGCTCTTATGGGGTATCCGATAGAGGATACAATCGACCGTCATCCGGTAATTGTAGAAGAAAATATTAAATGGCTGAAAGGGCTTGCGAAGATAACAAAAGGAACGACTGCGCTTGTGGGTTTTATTGAACCCCGTAAAAAAGATGCGGAAGGTAAAAAATACTTTAATTCTGTCGCTATATTAAAGGACGGAAAAATTAAAGGAATCGTAAGAAAATCTCTTCTTCCGACATATTCTGAATTTAATGATTACAGATATATGGAACCCTCTCCTGTTGTTGGGATCCAGCCGGCAGATACACTTGGCAAATTTGATAAAGAACATATTATTAGTATGTCAAAACTTTTTGAAAAATACGGAATTTCAATATGCGAGGACTGTTGGAATAATAAGGAGTTTTTTGAAAAACATCTTTATGAAAAAGACCCTATAGAAGAGCTTGCCGAAGAGAGACCGGAGGTATTTATCAATTGTTCGGCATCGCCTACCAGAGCAAAAAAAGAACAATTAAAACACAATATGCTCTCTTTTATTGCTCACAAATACAAAATTCCGATAGTTTATGTTAATCAGGTTGGTGCAATAGATAACAGCTCTTTTGATGGCTCGAGCCGTGTGTTTAATGCAAAAGGAGAGCTTATTGCAAGAGCAAAGTCTTTTGAAGAGCAGCTACTTATTGTAAACCCGCTTAAAAATATCGGTAAGATATATCCGCTTACTAAAGGGCTTGATAAATCTCTTACAGAACAAAAAGTTTTTACTCTTGAGTATGAATCAGATCTTGAAAGAACTTATAAAACAATTATTCAGGGAATACGTGATTATTTCAGGAAATGCGGATTTAAAAGAGCCGTGCTTGGTTTATCGGGGGGGCTGGATTCTACGGTTTGCGCTGTTTTATTAGCAGATGCCATAGGAAAAGAAAATGTATATGGGATTTCTATGCCGTCAAAAATAACCAGCAAAGAAAGCCGTTCTGATGCCGAAAAGCTTGCTAATAATTTGGGAATAAAATTTATGGAAGCTTCTATTAGACCAATGATAGATACTACGACAGCTTGTTTGGATGGATTATTTGCAGAGATAGAGAAAAATTGGGATGGAAGATATAAAACCTCTTTTACCCCGGATAATATTCAGGCCCGCTCACGAGCGATGTTCCTGTGGGGAATCAGTAATGAATTTTCTTCCTGTATCCCTATTGCAACGTCTGATAAGTCAGAACTTTATATGGGTTATGCAACTATTAATGGCGATATGTCTGGAGGTTTTGCCCCGATAGCAGATGTTCCCAAGACAAAATTATTTGCATTTGCAAGGTGGCTTAATAAAAATAGAGAAGAAAAAAATGCCATACCTGAAGCTATTATTCTTAAAAAACCAGGCGCGGAACTTGCGATTGATCCAAAAACCGGGAAACCGCTTATTGCAGAAGATGCTCTTATGCCATATGAATTCTTGGACGAAGTCATATGGCGAATAGAGAATAAAAACGAAGGGTATCAGGACTTAGTTAATACAAGATTTGTTTATGAAACACATAACCAAATTTCAAAAGAACAAAAAACAGAATGGCTTGATAAGTTTTTTAAAAGAATGTCTACAGCACTCTATAAATGGTCTATTCTGCCTCCATCCGTAATTGTAGAGTCACGCTCAATCAATAAGTATGACTACAGGCAGCCGATTACATCTTCAAAAATAAATTACAAAGGGGTAAATGATAATTATATTGAGTCTGCTTTAAAAGATGAATAACTACTTTCTATTGATACATTGAAAGCAGGAGCCTGTATACAACTTTGATTTGTTCACTATTCAATTTATCAAGATTATTTCTAATGTCATCTTTCATTGTATCAACTGTTTTTTCAATATGATTGAACTCAAACAAATGCGGCAAAGAAATTTCTAATGAATCTGCAATGGAAGCTAAAGATTTTGATGGAAATGTAACTCCGCATTCTATTTTGCTTAAGCTTCTAGGTTCAATTTCTGCTATCTCTGCAAGTCTTTCTTGCGTATAACCGCGTTTTCCCGTAGTTCTTTTATTCTTTTTCCTAAACAATCTTTTACAGTTTTCATGTCCATAAAAATAGAATATATCTTTTAATAGAAATTTTTAAGGATGTAATTTGCGAATTATTTGGCATTAATTGATTCTAAACGTGAGTTGTACTATATACACTAAGAATATTAAATATAAATAAGAATAAAATATAGTAAAGAGCTACCTTAAAATGAGATTTGAATTTAAATGTTTTAATTGGCGGCGCATTTCGTCAACTTTATCCGGCAAATTTTCTCTTCTGTATATTTCCAGTGCTGTTTTGTAATTTTTTTCTGCATCCTTTTTGTATTCTGGATTGTCATAACCTGACATTAGCTGCAAGGTCTGCGCTAAAAGGACGTAAGCCTCAGGTTTATTAGGATTTAATTTTATTGCCTCTTCAAAACATTCTTTAGAATCTATAATATGTCCTTCAATATGATTTTTGTAACCTTCAAGAATATGCATAGGATACGCGAATAAATTCTGTTTATCAAAGACTTTTAGTTCTAAAAGAAAGCAGATTTCCATCAGATCTTTATCTTGATACATGTCGGTAAATCTAAAATGCGACACGAAATATTTTGGGAAAACCGAACTTATTTTATTGAGAATTTCGACTTGCTTATCTTTTAAATTTGCAAGTCCATAAATATTTGATTCTTCTAATAATTTTATAGGATTATCCTTGTCTATTATATCAACAAGTGATAAAAGTTTTAATGCTTTAGCCAGTTCATCTGTGGCTATTGTTTTTGCAACTTCTTCAAATAAAAATTGAATAGATTTATATTTATTAAATTCAAACAGCTCAAGTATGTAATCTTTAGCAGCTTCTCCCTGGCTTGAATAAACAAGAGACAGAAATTTTATTCTTTTGACTTCAAAGTTGTTAGCATCCCAGGTCAGGATTTTGTTGGCATCAAGAATTGCTTCATAATAATTTGAAATTTCAAAATTCAAAAACAACCTCTCATAGTATGCCTCTTCTTTTTTTACACAATGAGTAATAATATATGTGAAATCAGAATAAGCATCTTCCAACATCAAAAGTCTGTGACACAGTCTTCCTCGTTTTAAGAATGTTTCAGAAGGTTTATATTCTTCTTTTATTAAAAAATTCAACTTTTCCAAAGCGATATCGAATTGATTTTCAGCGATACACTTATCTATGGATTTTAGACTCATTAAGTATTTAATATTATCTAGCATATATTATTGCTCCACGTTGGAATCTAAAAGTAATTATCTAAGTCCCTATGTATATTATGTATCATAAATTTTTTCTAAAGACGAGTAGCAAGCTGTCTAAAAAACTTTCAACACTTGTCTAATTTCCCTTAAAGCAGTAGAAATATCATGATTTGCGTTTTTTTCTTTATTAATTTTATCATAAGCAAACATTATAGTAGTATGCTTTTTACCGTAATATTTGGCAATGTTAACAAAACTTTGATTAGTAATATCTCTGCATAAATAAATAGAAACATGTCTTGCAAGCGAGACTTTCTGGCCTCTTGCAGTTCCCTTAATATCTTTTAAATCAACGTCGTAAT
>CALUQF010000162.1 GCA_944322835.1 Candidatus Gastranaerophilales bacterium
GTTGTTTCAGATTCCGAAGTAAGTTCTGTCCATAAACAAGATACAGATTATGCAATTGTACTTAACCAGCAGTCTTTCGACAGGTTTATAACAAGGGTTAAATCCGGCGGAACAATTGTTGCAAATTCTACTCTTGTTGCAGAGGCAAGACCGCGTAACGATATCAAATATGTATTTGCACCAATGACAAAACTTGCAAATGATTTAGGAACAAGCAAAGTCACAAATGTTGTTTCTCTTGGCGTTTTAGCTTCTGCTTGCCAGATTGTAAAAAAAGAATTCCTTGCAAAAGGAATTGAAAAGGTTCTTGGTGCAAAGAAAAAAGATTTAATTCCTTTGAATTTAAAAGCGTTAAATGCTGTATTAGAGGGGATTGTAGTGTGAAAATTTTTAAAACAAACCCTAGATCTATAGAACATGTCGGAATATCAGCAGTTGTTCCACAGCCTTATCGAGAGCAGTTAACGCAAGCAAAGGGTGTAATGGAAAACTATTTAAAAGATAAAGACTTAGATGTGTACATCACTCCTTGCTCTTTGGTACCGCATTCTTCAGAGTTTGATAGTATTGAGATTATGGGACGTAATTCTGTTGCAACGCGTTTCATGAAGGTCAAAAAAGAAGGTGATACTCCTTTTTTAAGAAGAGTGTATAGCGCTATTGACACTATTGCACATGAATTTAAGCTAAATAATCTAATATAGCTCCGCCGATTTCTTCATTAGGGTCAAAGTTGCAGCAAGTAGGGTGGGCAAAGCCTCTTTATATAGAGAATTTTAAATTATTTTGTGTATGGCGTGCCCACAGATTTGTTTCTTTTTCAATTTTGGTAGGCACGCCATACATAGTGAAATGCATTTATTCCCTGTTTTAAGCTACTTTGCCCACTCTACACCTGATAGTTAGCTCTTGAATATCTTTTGCAGTATAGAATTCATAGCAATTTTTTTATTTTTAAGTTTTACATTAATATGTTTAGGAAGGCTATAAATAATAAAAATTTATTATGTCATCAATACTGGCAAAGGGTTTTGAAAAATAATAAAACAATTCCGAATGCTGGAAGATTTGATTTTAATGATGCAAATTATGAGCTAATGGGTTTAACTCATAAATATTATGCCGGTAGTTTGGGCGCTTTAATTAAAAATAATGATTTAGTACAAAAATTATTATCTAAGCCGATTAAACACGATATTGTATTATGGCGTGGTATAACTAATCCAGATAGATTTGAAGATACACCAAAATATCTGGAAAAAATGTTTAAAAAATGTTCAAATTTGAAAAAAGGTGACGTTTTTTATATGCCGGAATATTCTTTTTGGGCGGATAATAAAAATCTCGCTCTGAATTATGCAGTAAAAAATGGTATTCTGTACGAATTGCAAATACCTAAAGGAACTGAAATTTTTGAAAAATTTTATCCGATATTTCAAAGAGCGTCCAAATTTTTATGTATTAAAAATACGGAAATAATAGAAGAAAATAAAAAACTTAATCATATAAAATTGGAATTACTGCCGCGCGGTGTTAAAACTTAAATATCCTTAGTCCTTATTGGAATAGACTACAAGCTTATTAACATATATTAGCGCAAGTATTTTACAATATCTCCGCCGATATCATATCGCTCGCAATAGCGCTTAAGCTCTTTTATTACAATATTGGAGAGTGCAAAAACAGCAATCAAATTCGGAACCGCAAGAAATAGTGTAACTGCATCTGATAGGTTAATGATACTTTTGAAATTCATTGCGGAACCTGCAATAATACATAGGCAATAGATCGCCTGAAAGGTTCTTGTTTTTAATGTTGAATTCCCGAATAAAAAGTTCCATGCCTTAAGCCCGTAGTAAGATCCGCAAAGCATTGTTGATAAGACAAAACAGCTTGCCATAACGGTTAATAATATTGGGTAAGCCGGACAGATTGTCGCAAAGGCTTTTGAGGTCAATTCAATTCCAGCAATACCGTTAACTGTGAGATAAGCTTTTGAAACAACAATAACAAACGCTGTTGCAACACCAACAATAACAGTATCTACAAATGGCTGAAGCATTGAAACAAATGCCTGTGCTACAGGCTTATTGGTATTAACTGCAGAAAACGCAATCGGTGCAGTTCCGAGTCCGGATTCATTGGCAAACATGGCGCGTCTGAATCCCCAGAGAAGGCATGCAAAAGCGCCTCCGGTCATTGCCCTTGGAGAAAACGCCTCTTTTATTATTAGAACAATTGTCTCAGGCAAATGATGAATATTTACCAGACAGACTAAAAATGCGCTTAGTACATATAGAGAGCACATTACAGGTGTGACTTTAGATGTAAATTTTCCGATTGCCTTAATCCCGCCTATTATTGTAAACCAGGTTATAATAGCAACAATTGTTCCCAATATCCAGCCGTTATTTGCAAAAATGCTGTTTGCTCCGCCGGTGACTTCCGTAAACTGTGCCGTCATAGCATTAATCTGGAATAGATTCCAGCCGCCTATCATTGCAAAAATACAACATACGGCATAAATTCTTGCAAGAATACGTCCTGCTTTTTCGCCAAATTTACCCCTAAATGCAACCGGTATATAGTACATAGGCCCGCCAGATACAGTCCCATCCGGATTAGTTTTCCTAAACTTAACCCCCAGAAGAACTTCCGAAAATTTTAGAGCCATAGAAAATAATCCAGCTATAATCATCCAGAATATTACTCCTGGGCCTCCTATGGATACCGCAGCAGCTGAGCCGGCTACATTCCCGATTCCGGCTGAAGCCGATATCGTTGCGCTAAGTGCCTGAAAAGAGGATAACTCACCTTTTTTCTTTCTCTGATAACCGGTAGGATTGTTATGTTTGTAGCGGTTTGTTATAAGCTTTAGCGCATGTTTAAATCCCCAAAAACCTATAAAACCTGTTCTCAATGTGAAATACAGAGCAGCCGTAATCAAAAGTGCAACGAGAAACTCAACCTTAACCCCTCCTATTGTTACATAGGAGAAAATAAATCCCGAAACCTTATCTGCAATCGGTGAAAGTAAGCTATCTATTGCGGCATCTAAATTCATAATTCTATATTATTACAAACATGCTTAAGTTTAATAGATAATTTTTATTAAGAGTCGATTTTGAAAAATGTTTGTTTATAGTATTATAATCTTAAAAAGTTGGAGGTTAATTTAAAATAATGTCAGTTGCACTAGAGCAAAAACAGGGATTGATAGCAGGAGACGGTCTTTTACCGGTCAAGATGGCACAGTATGCTAAAGAAAATGGTTTTGATGTTGTAGCTATATCTTTATCGAATGATAATTATGCACAGTTGAAGAAATATTGCTCAAAAGTATATTCATTCTGTCCCGGGGAAGTTCAAAAGATTGAAGATACTTTGAAAAGTGAAGGTATAAAGCAGATAACTTTTCTGGGCAAGGTTAGCAAAACTATTCTCTTGAAACGCCCTAAGTTTGACGCAAGAGCGATTGATTTTATAAAACAGGCAATAAGATTAAATGATGATAAAGTTATGCTTATGATAATTGAAGAACTGGAAAAAATCGGCATAACAATTTTGGATCAAACATTGTTTATAAAAAATTTAATGATACCATCTGGCGTGCTCGGAAAAGTTCAGCCGACACAGGAACAGATTGATGATGTGAATTACGGATATTGGCTTGCAAAAGAAACAGGAAAACTTGATATCGGGCAGTCTGTTATTATAAAAGATAAAATGGTGATGGCGGTAGAAGCGATTGAAGGTACTGATAATTGTATAAAGCGCGGCTGTAAGATTGCAAAAAAGAATTCCAGAGTTATAAAAGTTGCAAAGCCGTCGCAGGACAAAAGATTCGATATTCCGGCAATAGGGCTCAGGACTTTAAAAACGATGAAGAAATATAAAGCTGATTTAATAGCTGTAGAGGCCGGAGAAACTATTATTGTTGACAGGGAAGAAGTTATCAAATATGCTAATAAGCATAATATTGTAGTAATGGCAGTTTAGTGTATGAAAAAGATTTTTATTATTACAGGCGAATACTCCGGTGATATTCACGGGGGAAAAGTTTTAGAATTTTTGAAACAGGAAATGCCCGATATACAGGCAGAGGCTATCGGCGGTGAAAATCTTAAACAGGCAGGTGCAAAGCTTTTTTGCGACCATTCTAAAATGGCTGGGTTCGGATTTAATTTTAAAATGGCATTTGACCACCTTAAGCTGGAAAAAGAGGTTTCCAATTATCTCCGGAATGAATATAAGCCTGATTTAGTCCTGCTTATTGACTACGGTACGTTTAATCTT
>CALUQF010000163.1 GCA_944322835.1 Candidatus Gastranaerophilales bacterium
TATTCCTATTTATATAAAAAGGTTCATAACAATCGCACAGTAAATGCACTTTGTGGGGCAGATTTCTATCTTAGCCTAGATGATTTAATGGAGATCACTGGAGATGGAGAATTTGTAAAATGCGATATATCGGTGCTTCAACCATTATTAATTGAAAATGTTTTAAGTGGCGGCTTTTCAATTTATCATGAAAGTTTCCGACGATTTGTGTTATCTTCATTAAGAGATAAAAAAGTTGATTTAGAGAGAAATGTTTATGGTATTCTTGCTGATTGGTTACAGGAGAAACCATTTTTTGAATTTGATAAGTCGTTTTATTATCTTACAGAACTACTGTATAAAGTTAAGCGTGATGATGAGAATATAGCTTTGGTTGAGAAAGAATTCGTTCTTAAATCCGTTTCAGAGGGGTATTCTCGAAAACGCATAAGAATGAATCTGAATTGTATTATTCGAAGCGCAGGTAGAAGCAGAAATTTAGTTGCATTGGTAACAGCTGGTGAATTGTTGGCAATGCTCGATGATATGAACGAATTCGAAAGCACTGGTGAAGAATACTTCCAGGCAATATGCGATATAAAAGGTGCTTCTAAACTAAATCAGTTAATGCAGATTGATGGAAAGCCAACTTTTGATAAGAATACAGGTCGGTTGGCATGTTATATTTCTTCGAAAGCCGGTTGTACACCTTGGTGGGAACTGTATTTAGATACAAATGCTAAAGAGTATAAGATTGAGGAGTTTAAATACTATTTTAGATATTATCTTGATGAGCAGGGAATTAGTATTATTCCTAAGCTTATGGGGACAATAGAAAAAGAAAAGGGTTCAATAAGAAATCAATGTATTGAGATTGCGTATGGTGAGCTAGAGGATTACATAGAATTCAATGAAATCGCTTCAATTGCGGAGGAGCAACAACTGATTCATTGGAAAAACTATCTTTCATATATTGAAACTGGATATTATCTGCAAACTGATGTTTCCTTTGAATCTACCCTTAGAAACTGGGAAAAAATTAAAAAACTAAAGATACCAGGGAAAGAGGATATAAGGATTTTCAAAGAATTATTTTCACAAATATACTATCTCTCTGAGCAGGGGGATAGAAGAGCTATAGAGGCAGTCATTGCTGATTGTGAAAATATTAACTGGTTCTATAATTGGATAATTTACTCTGTCAAGATGGCAGAATTGTGTGCATGCACAGCACAAATGGATTCTAAATTCATTTGTGAATCAGCGATTACTAATTTGGAACTATTGCTACAGGATACAGAAGTTTTCAAGGGGAAACCACGTACCTGTGATTTGTATTTTCTACAGAATGAATTGACAAAGTCATATGAACAGGCGGTAAAATTGATTTTTCAAAATGGAGAAGTAGAGGATCTAGAGAAAGCATTAGATATTCTCGAACGGCTTGATAATGAAACTGGAACAAGTTTGGATCATAGCATGGGAGGTCCATTAACTGATGCTGAATTATTAGGATTAATATCTCATTTTCTGACTATTGATAATTATGAAACTGTAAAACCTTATTTGTTAAGAATTCAGGAGAATATAGAAAAGAATGAGGTATATGACTGTATAGCTGCAGCAAAGCTCCGATTTGTAAGTATTATTTCAAAGTATAATCAGTCTGAGGCTGTAGCGTATTTTAATTTGTGCACTCGTTATCTTGTTGCATATGGATTTCACAAGGATATTATTCTGGAGCAGATTATGGATTCTTATAACATATTTTTTGAATCTATTGCAGAAAATCCAGAAAAGGAGCGCGATACAATAACGAAAATGACAATAGCTCTTTGGAATCATACTGATGGAAGAGAAACAAAGCACTTCCTAAACCGCTGGTTTGATAAATTGCTTGAGACAGATCCGAGGTATGCTCTTGTATTCCTATCTGGGTTACAAATTAAGTATGGAAAAAGTTGGATTGTAGAGCGTATGTTACGTTCTGCTATAGAGAAGTATTGCAATGATTCTAGGTATTTGGATATTGTAATTGGATTGATTGAGTCACTTCCAAATGATACAAGTCCAAGAATACTTGATGCTGCCACATCTGTATTCAGAATGCTGGAACGTAAATGCGAAGAAACAAGCAACGATGAAAAATTGCTGATCAAGTGGCGTATGAAGGAACTTGTTATCAACATTGTTTCAAGATTCAATATCCTCGATAATTCTTGGTCGGATAATGTTTCGTGGAAAGATGAAAGTATCAAAGGATTCTTGTTAACAGTAAAGTCAGCAGGATTTGATGTTTCACAGTATATAGAATATTTCCATATAAAGAAATCTGACGATATAGACAACAAGGATGGTAAGAAAGCAACTGATATTTTTGAAAACAATCAAACACATTTTGAAGCCTCAACCCCAGAGGACGCAAAGAAATGGTTTGAAACGCATGATTTGATTGAACGAGATATACAAGATATCTGCGAATTTCTTAAGAATTATCAGAATAATAAAGATACTTTACTTGAGATACTGAGATTCATAATTAATAGAGCTGGTGGATGGAGGTACAGTCAGAAACGAAAGGAGACTGTTTTACAAATTATTGAGAGGCTGGAACTGGATGATAAAGAAATGTCAGAAATTCATATGTTGATGTACCTTTACTCATATGAATGGGGAAGTTTTTTAGTAGATAAAGACGAATTCCTCAATAGCATACGACTGAGTCTTGATGTGGCTTGTGACACGTTTTATAACGAACTACCTGAAGTTATTATTTCACATTCGGGCAGAATTACAAAAGGTCTTTTGGATGCACTTTTTGCGCTTGGCTTTAAAAAGGATAGTATCATTACGATTTGGAGAAATGTGTTCGATATTATGAAGCTCCGTTTTCCGAATCTTGATCAATATATTATTGATAATGTTTGGGAAGAAACGGATGAACTATTAGAATTGCGTAACTGCTTATTAATGCGGTTCATTGATGGAGGTAAGGAATCGTTTTTAGCAGCTTATGCGTATTTGGCGAATTCTGCTGAAGAAGAGAATTATTCTGAATTCACGGAAGCGATAGTATTTTGTCTAGAGCATTATGAGCAGTATAATCTTGTGACACAAATAGCAATCGCAGATCTAGTAAGATGTTATGGATGTTATCTGAAAGATTTGAATGAAGATCGAATGATAAACGCAATTAATGCTATATATCCAACCAGAAATCTGCTTTTGGATGTTATATTTTCGGAATTTACAATATATAAGAGCTATCTTTTAAAGTGTGCTGATAAACATGCACCTGATTATTTGGAACAGGAAGATATTGAGTTCTATTTAGCAGAACAACTATATGATCTTGGGAAAGAAAAGACTCGAGAAAGAGTTGATGAATACGCTAAGAATTCGGTATACCGAGATCCGATTATGCAGGTGCTCAATACCTGTGGCATTAACTATGTAGAACTCTATGAAAAACTACATACATCAAGGAATCTGAATGATAAAATACAAGATTTTGTTGGAGGCTCAAGCGTGATTCCTGAAACAAATACCGTGTACAAATCATATGTAATTCAATATGCACTCCATGCAATCATTGAAAAAGCTTTTTTGGACAGAAAACCCGAGTTGATTCCACAGAATTTGCTACGATTGATGCCTGACTATCAGGGAATGTATAGATTATTTAAGTGCCGTGAAATGCAACCCCAAAATCATCTGTATGATAAGAACAGTTCGTGTGAGTCTTTTATCAAAAATAATAAGGATGAATACATTCTAATAGGATGCTCCGAAACAAGAAAACGCATTGATTATCAACAGGTGTCTTTGGTATTTGCATATCAAGGAATAGTAGGAGAGGATGATGAAGAATATCAAAATCCGTTCCAACAATGTTTAGCTACAGAGGTTGAAGAAGGGGAAATCTATATGATTTCGGATAATTCGAAAGCACTAATTAATTTTATTAGTACATTCGATCGAGAATTAGAAGATGAAGACTATCTGTGGCCTGGAATGTCAGTTTCTAAACTGCTTAATGTTCATACTGAATTTGATTTTTGGCATGGAAGATATATTGCCGTCAATCAGGAAAATGACATTGTCTTTATTATGAAAAAATGGTCATCAAGTTATAAAGGTGATAATGAGTATCCCGGAAATACAATTCCATTATATAGTGGAACGGAGTTGTATATAAAGAAGGAGTATATTGAAATATTGGAACAGCAATTTGG
>CALUQF010000164.1 GCA_944322835.1 Candidatus Gastranaerophilales bacterium
CAGAAGAAAAAACATTTCTGGAATAGGAAAAGCAAAAAAGAAAAGGCGCAGGAAGAACAAGATACTGAAAATATAATCCTTGATTGCGAAAACATGGATTACGATACAGAAACATATTGTATGGTTGCAACCGGCAATGTAAGTGTTGAATTTGTAAAACAGCAGACAACAGTTAAAGCTGATACTATAACCTACGATAGAGCAAATAATACAATAAAGGCTGAGGGAAATGTTAAAATCCTAAAAGGTGGACAAACTATTACTGGGGATTATATCTTCGTTGATATGAATGAGGAAAATGCCTTGATAGAAAACCCTGTAACACAAACTGCTACTATCGAAATCCGCTCTAAAAAAGGTTATGTATACGGAGATAAAATTGTTCAAGAAAACGGTTCTATGACGGTAGATGAATCTTTCCCGATAAATTTTCGCTCAGGTATGGCAGGTCCATGGCTCGGACAGATGATTGTTCCTAAAGACCAGACTATGACAAGTGATATGGAAAAAGGGATAATCAGACTTAAAGTTAAGGATATGAAAATCACTCAAAAAGGTGATTTGGAAGTGATTGCGCTTAAAAGAGCAACTCTCTTTAAAGGCGGACGCAAGATTATTAAAATACCTGCGTTAAAAGTTTATACAAACAAAAATAATGATTATGCAGAAACAAACTCATGGGAATTGGGTTCACTTAGAGGTTTGGGTATGTATATAGGTCCGGGCTTTGTATTTGAACTTCCGAAAGGCTCTGTATTAAAAGCTATACCGATTTTGAACTATAATCACGGGTTTGGTATCGGCGGTATCGGTCGTTTCCAGAGCGGAACAAACAGAACCCAGGTTGCATATGGTACTGCTGACAGTAAGTTCTTAATCAGAGGTAAACAAAGATTAGATGATAATTTGTACTTGCAATATGGTATGAATGACTATATGAACGAATGGTTCCTCGGTAGACGTCGTCCTAAGTATGGTATTGATTTAGTTTATGAGAATTCATACGGCAGTAATGATTTTCTATTGAAAGGACACGCTTCACAGTTTGCGCACCGTTTGGATTTAGGTTATTACCATGACATAGAGGAAGATGTTAACTTTAGAAGTTTAAACGGTACGCAAATAGGCACACTAAGAACAAGATATATGGCGCAGGCTGATCAAAATATCTGGAATTACAGAAACGAAGAAAAACAGACGGTATTAACATTTGATATATCTTCACAGTTGGCAGCTTCATTATACGGAACTGGTGATACACAGATTATCGGCCGTATCGGTCCAAGAATGCATATGCAATATAGACGATGGATGCAGGATATCGGCTACTATCAATCTGTATATGAGGATAATTCGCCTTTGCCGGTATTTGATGCATACAGATATGGTAAATCAAATGTTTACATAAGAGAATATATAAGAATTTGTAAGTATTTGACTCTCTCCTGGTTCGGCTCTATTAATTTATCCGGAGACTCACCGAATGACAGAGCTTTTCAAGAAAACTCATTCTACCTGTCAGTGGGACCGGAAGATGTTAAATTCAATCTCGGCTATGATTTTATAAGGGAAAATACTTTCTTTACAGTTGAAGTCATGATGGATGCTAAAGGCACACATCTTGACTATGACAGGTTAGAGATTAAGCAGGATAAGAAGGCTAAAAAAGAAAACGAGGTTAAGGAGGAAGAGGAAAGCGATTTCCAAAAATCAAACGAGCCTCCGGTATTACAGCATGCTGTAGTAGAAGATGTTAAGACGGTGGAAGATGTATTGTAGAGAAGAATTAGTTTCACAAATTATTGAATACGGCACGCTCTGTGGAAGGAAGAATTTTTCTCCCGGATATTCGGGCAACATTTCAGCCAGATTTGAAGATGGTATGCTTATTACAACTTCAGGCTCTTCAAATGGCTTTTTGAAAGAAGATAATATTGTTTATATAGATTTTTGCGGAAATTCAAAAGAAGAGGGCAAGAGACCTTCAAGTGAGAAGTTTTTGCATATTGAGATTTATAAAAAAAGACAGGATATTAATTTTATAATCCATGTTCACTCACCGTATTTGAGCAGTTTTGCTTCTGCAGGTAAGGACTTAATGGCGCCTGTTATGGCAGAAAATGTATTCTATTTTGGCGGAATTCCGCTTGCAAAATACGCACTTCCTTCAACAATGGAGCTTGTTGAGAATACTGCAAAATATTTTGATGAGTATGACGCTGTTTTAATGGAGAATCATGGTTTTATTGTTGCATCAAATACTATACACGATGCCTATATGAAACTTGAGCTTGCTGAATCTTATGCACAGGTGGTTCTAAATACTTCAATACTTGGCGGGGCAAAAGTTCTTGGCAAAAAACAAGCCAAAGAAATATTGGATTTAAGAAAATAAAAAGGGTGCAAAGGTAATAACGATCCTCCTGTATAATGTGGTAAATCTGTGATTTACTGTATTTGTAAAAGTTGGGTAGACTTTGGTCTACCTTAATTCTAAATTTCAAATTATATCTTTATTTTGGATATGTTACGTAATTCGATGACAAATTTTGTAACATATACAGGGTGACTGAACTATGTGCTTGAAATGATCGTCTTAATGGGTTCACTGTTGTTTGGTATAATATGGTTTTTAGAAAAAAGTAATGAGATGAAGTTATTAAAAGACTAATTTTGTGGAAGAAAGCCGGGTTCTTCTATTCCATTCATAATACATATGTCTTAGCCGTAAAGATTTACTTCAACTAGGCAGATATAATATTGAAAAAAGATTATTATATACTAGAATTAGTAATGTAGACTAGACGGGAGTGGAGTTTTATGAGTGTAGACAAGAAAAAACTGACCATACAAATTCTGACAGCAGTCGGATTTATACTTACCATTAAGCTTGCATGTATATATTATGTTGCAAACTATGAAAAATATGCGCTTTCAAGCTTTTGCTCAATAAATGATTTTATTGACTGTGACGGGGCTTCTAAATCATCAGTTTCTCAGTTTTGGGGCATTCCGCTTGCATATTGGGGCATGCTGTTTTATATAACAGTATTTTTCCTTACTTTAGTCGATAAGCTTAAACAGGTAAAATTTCTAAAGTTTTTAGAAGTTTTCAAACAACCGATGGCTTATATAACATTTTTAGGAACTATTGCCTTTACTTGTTCCATGGTTCTTGCTGGATTGAGTTTATTCAAAATTCATAAGTTATGTGTTTTATGCGTAATAACTTATATTATAGATTTAATAATAGCGCTGGTAGCTTCTTCGGGTAAATTTAGCCGGATTGTATCAGATTTTAAGACGACATTTGTAGATTTTGTTGCGGGTGCAAAGAAATATCCGAAAACTTTTGTCGTGCTTCTTGTTCTTGCAATATCTTTCTTTACATATAGTGGTGTAACTTATAATTTTGTACCGCATATTAAGAAGCAGAAAGCCATTCTTAAGTATCGTGATATAAAATTTAACCCGTATAGAGTTAAGGGAAATACTTTAGGTTCGGAAAAGGCTGATGTTGTTATAGAGCTTTATTCGGACTATGTATGTCCATTGTGCTATATTCATAACATAATGCTTCATCAGGCTGTTCGTGATTTTTCCAATATCAAGATAATTCACCATAATTATCCGTTTGATAAAGAATGTAACCCTTATATTTCCGTAAACATGCACCCGAATGCCTGCTTTATGGCACGCGGAGCAATTGCAGCAAGAAATCAGGGCAATTACTGGGAAATGAGTTCATTATTATACGAAAACCAACCTAAAAATATGACTGATATGCTAAAGCTTGCGGGTCAACTGGAATTTGATAAAGATAAATTTACTGCTGACTTTAATTCAAATGAAACCGCAAAAGAAATAGAAAGCGAGTTAAAAAAAGCTGTTGATTTGAATATAGACAGCACTCCTACAATGTACGTTAATGGTGATAAAATTGTTGGCGTAAAACCATATTATGAACTAAAGGAAATACTAATTAAGCATGGAGCAAAACACAGATAACAGAATACTAATCCATGCATGCTGCGGGATTTGTTCGGGATATCCCATCTCACTATTGCGCGAGATGGGATATGAGCCTGTTGTTTATTTTTGCAACCCG
>CALUQF010000165.1 GCA_944322835.1 Candidatus Gastranaerophilales bacterium
TCTTATGCGATATACGTTTGTTTAAAAAGTATATAGCGTTCTAAAAGTAAGACAGTGTCTGATTTTTTGAGTTCTTCAATCAACTCTTTTATACAAGATAAAAAGTTCGAACTTTGACGCTTTACCCCCACCATTTCTAAAAAGAGCAGAAAAGCCTCTTTTTTAGTGACTTTTCGTTTGTGGTCTACGTTTGCAGATTTCGACTATATATTTGTGTATCCGTTACAAAGTAATTCTAATACGTCTTTTTCTCTATTTGCAAACATATAATTAACTAAAAATTTTAACTGATTTAGATTTAATTCCAAAAACTAAGTTATCTGTTAATTTTGTTTTTTCTCCGTCAATATGAGCTAAACAATATTTATTCCTAATCACAACTTTGTTGGCTTTGATATATTCCACACTCGTACTGTTTGATTTTATATTCAGCAAAATTTTAACAAACTCAATAAAAAATAATACAGGATTTTGAGTTTTCAAGATAAAAATATTAAACAAACCGTCATCTAAACAAGAATCATTTGCTACTGAAAAAATGTTTTTATACATATTTCCGGCATTAGCCGTTATTATACAGGAAGACTTTATTGTTCTTTCTTTGTTGTCAAGAATAATAGAATATTCTTTATTTTTAAGTCTTAGGGCAAAAATTATACCCGCTATAAAATATGCAAAGTAACCGAATTTATTTTTCAATGATTGAGGTGTTTTCCCAATAATATCAGCATCATAGCCTATCCCGCAACGCAAAATAGACAATTTATCATTAATAGACATCACATCTATTTTTCTGACATTTTCTTTATCAATAGCCTTTAATGCTTTAGATATATTGTTTATTCCGAGTTTAGCCGCCAACAAATTTGCAGTTCCGCAAGGAATAATCCCCAAATTTTTATTCGTTCCAACTAAATACGGTAAAACCTTATTAACCGTTCCATCTCCGCCAACGGCAAGTATTGTATCGAATATATCCATTTCAACTTCATTCAGTTGGTCTATCGTTACAAAATGAAAATACACTTGTTTTCTTAAAAGAAACTTTTGAATTTTCTTTCTGTATTTTATTGCTTGTTTTCTTCCTGCACTAAAATTTGCAACTACAAGGACGTTATTCATTCAAACCGCCTTTTTCGAATAATTTAGTGTAAACTGATAACAGAGCCAAACCCAGCAGATAAGCACCAATAACGTCTGTTGGATTATGTACTCCAAGCCATATTCTTGAGATTCCGACAAACAAAATCCATATAATAGCAAAGACTATTCCTGCATATCTCAAAACTCGATTTTTGCAGTATTTATTTATAAAATAAATTATTATTCCCCACAGGCAGAATGTAACCAGACTGTGGCTTGATACATAACTGAAACTTTCAGGATGTATTCCAAGCTGCATTTCATAAGGTGGCCTCGGACGGTGAATAAGAGGTTTAATTATACAATTCAGAAGAAATGTAACAAGAGGAATCGAGCATAAAAATAAGATTGATTTATACTCTCTTTTTTTGAAAAACCAGAAACTCCCGACAACCAGCGGCAAAGCAACCATTATTGAATACAGTATACAGTCAGGCAATAGCGGAACCCACAATGGTATATTTTTCAGCTCTTCTTGTAAACGTAGAATAAAAACCCTGTCCCATAAATTAATTATGGGACAAGTTATGGAAGTGATTGAAAAAATTATAAATATTGCAAATAAAAGCAATGTCTTTTTCATATTTATTTCCCGCACCCTGCACATTGACCAGAGCACTTATGCTCAGGTTTAATATTAGAGCAGAAAGTATCTCTGTCAATATAATATTCGCCTTCAAGCGGGAATATTGTCATCCAAAGATTATTTCGCCAATCCTCATCAAGAATTTCTTTAACGTCTGATGAATATTTGTCGATTTTTGCGGTAATTTCAGGGTTCGTTAAATAATCCGCCGCTTTTTCGTGAGTCTCATAAGGTTTAAATTCCTGATAGTATTTCCTCAAAATGTCTGGTCTGTCAACAATCATACAAGGTCTTAGCATGTTGCCATCCTCATAAGGGATTCCGTCTCTGATTGCTCTCATAAACGGAGATGCCAGCGCTTCTGTTAAAGTGCAGTTGTTGACATTGTGAGTTGCTAAGTGAACGAATGTGCAAGGTTCCACATCTCCTTTTGGATTTACGTGAATATACTGTCTTCCGCCTGCGATACATCCCATCATCTCCGGTCCGTCGCCCCAAAAATCAACTGTCATCATAGGAAGTGTGTTTCTTGCGTTATAAACCGCTTTCAAAATCTGCTGTCTTTGTTTTGCATCCGGAACCAAATCAACATCAGGATTTTCTCCTATTGGAACATAGTGGAAGAACCAGCTCCACAGGCAGCCTTTGTCAGATAGCATTTGCATAAACTCATCAGAAGTTACTTCGTCACAGTTTTCTCTTGTTGCGGTAATAGAGCTTCCGAAGAAAATTCCAGCTTCACGAAGCATATCCATTTTTTTCATAACCATATCAAAGCAGCCTTCGCCTCTGATTTTGTCATTATTTTCTCTCATACCACCCAGAGAGAACATCGGCTGAACATTCCCTAGTTTTTTAAGTTTTTCAACGGTTTTTTCGGTAATCAAAGACCCGTTTGTAAATGTAATAAACGTACAATCATTAAACTCTTCCGCTAGTTCAAGAAATTCTTTGCGGCAGAAAGGTTCTCCTCCGACAATAGGAAAAATATGAATCCCCATAACATCACGGGCCTCGGTAAATATTTCTCTCCATTTTTCTTTTGTCAAATCTTCTCTAACATCGTATTCGTGAGCCCAGCAGCCTTTACAGTGAAAATTACAGTTCTTTGTAATACTTGCAAGTAAAACCGTCGGCGGGAAAAACCCGTTCTTTTTATTGAATTCCGTACGTTTTCTTAAATTATCGCCGTAATATCCGTTAACAAAAAAGTTCTTAATCCATTTGTTACGGCAGTTCGGGTGTAATTCCGTCAGAATCTTTTTCCACCACAAAAGATGCGGGTGTTCAGATTCAAACAGCCATTGCATCCTGCGAGCATGGTTAATGCCGCCTTTTGACCCCGAAATCTTTTCAAAGATTTTCGCAAGATTAATAAGTTTTTGCTTGCTGAAATTATGACCTAAATAATTGATGGTCTGGTCAATAACAAAGTTATTAAATTTAAGTTTCATACCGTCGAAAGCACCCATTGAATTTGACTGCCAGACTGTCGATTGTTTTTCTACTCTTGTTTTCATATCCTCTCCTTTATATTAATACTTCTAAACTAATTTCTTTATTCATTTCATTAAGCATTTGCTTAATTTGCTTGTAGAATTTTGAATTTGTTTTATTTATTGAATCAAATATGATTACTTCTTCAGAATTCTTAACTCTTTCAACAAATTCAGATGAAATATCCGCTTTTATGAAATCTAAATTCTTAAAATCTTTTAATTGTAATGCTAAAAATGAACTCAATTCTTCAAACATTACACAAGCAATTTTTTTATCTTTTTTAGCTAGTATTTGAACTTTTAAATCAGTAAAATCATTTTCGCCATTATAGATAATGTTTTCGCTGAGCATTGAATAAGTAAGTTTTTTATCAGTATTTTCTGCAAAAATCACTGCAAATAGTGAAGCAATTGCACCAAATACAATACCTAATAAAATATTCATTAGTAATTTAGGAGAAGCATATTCAAAATCTCTTAATTTTTGTGGCTCTTTTAGTACAAGTACTTTAGAAGAATCAGACATTTCTTCAACCATTCTAGCCCATTCTAATTTTGATGATAATTCTGCAACTTTACTAGCTTCTTCGGTTAGAGCTAATTTAGCTTTTTCGCCTTGAATAACCTGGCCTTTTAGATTTGATAAAGCTTGTTGAGCTGAGCGAGAAAAAGCTGACATTGCAGAAATATTTCCTGACATAGCAAGTGCTTGTTCAGGAAGTCCATCGGCTTTTTTTACTTTTTCATCAAAAGATTTTTTAGCGATATTATATTGATTTTCAATAATCTTTTTATCAGATTTTGATTTTTCACTATGCAATTCTTTATGCAATTCTATGTAATTCGT
>CALUQF010000166.1 GCA_944322835.1 Candidatus Gastranaerophilales bacterium
CAATAGTTAAACTACAGGTGAAAATAAGAACGTCAGGCCTGCCTCTCAAGTGGAACTACTGGTTAAAAGATTTCTTTACTAAAAAGAAAAGTAACCAAAAAGAAAAGAACACATTGTCGGCAGGCAATAGTTAAACTACAGGTGAAAATAAGAACGCCAAGCCTGCCTCTCAAGTGGAACTACTGGTTAAAAGATTTCTTTACTAAAAAGAAAAGTAACCAAAAAGAAAAGAACATACTGTCGGCAGGCAATAGAAATTCTTTAATTTTACCCCTCGCCCCTTACGGGAGAGGGAAGAATTTCTTAGTGAACGTAAGTGAACTTAGAAATTCGGGTGAGGGGTCTCCACCCAAAATATAACAACCAAGAAACGAGAGTATAATATGACACTAAACTTAAAAAATTTCATAATCGGCGGAGATAAATTAACAATCCTTGCAGGACCTTGCGCAATAGAATCAATGGATATATTGAAACAAACAGCAGAAGGCCTTAAACAAGTGTGTGAAAAACTCGGAATTAATTATGTTTTCAAATCTTCTTTTGATAAAGCAAACCGCTCTTCAATAAACTCTTACCGTGGTTTAGGTATGGAAAAAGGACTTGAGATGCTTGCTCAAATAAAAAAAGAATTTGATTTACCAATTGTAACTGATATTCACCTCCCTGAACAAGCAGCTATTGTGGCGGAAGTTGCTGATATTATCCAAATTCCCGCATTTCTTTGCAGACAGACAGATTTGCTTGTTGCAGCTGCAAAAACAGGGAAAATTGTTAATATTAAAAAAGGGCAGTTCTTAGCGCCGCAACAGATGAAATCGCTTGTAAAAAAAGTAGAAGATAGCGGAAACCATAAGATTTTATTAACAGATAGAGGTGTAACGTTCGGATACAATAACCTTGTAGTAGATTTTAGAGCCATTCCGATAATGAAAGAGTTTGGCTATCCTGTTGTATTTGATGCTACTCATAGTGTACAAATGCCAGGTTCAAACGGAGATTCTACTGGCGGAGACAGAAGATTTGTTCCGACTCTTGCGCGTGCTGCAATGGCAGCCGGTGCTGATGTTTTATTCTTTGAAATCCACCCAAATCCGGATTGCGCACTTTGTGACGGACCAAATATGCTTGCACTTTCTGATGCTGAAAAAGTGTTTAAAAAGTGTAAAGATATTTATGAGATTGTAAAGGAATAGTATTGTGATTAAGACTGTTAAGCCTTTAAAAACCTCCTTAAAAGGAGAGGTTGTTATACCAGCAGATAAATCTATCTCGCACCGTGCTGTTATGTTTTCATCACTTGCAGAGGGGGAATGTATTGTAAGAAATTTTTCAAGTGGTGCAGATTGTCATTCGACTTTAGAGTTGTTTAAAGCTCTTGGGGTTGATATTAGTTTTATTGATAAAAAAACGCTTAAAATCAAAGGGGCTGGGGCTAAATTTCACCCAGAAAAACAAACCAATACCTACTCATTTTCCCCTTACGTATACCCCTACCCCTGTGGGAATTCTGGAACGACGATGAGATTAGTGTCAGGAATTTTAGCCGGACAGAATTTTAATTCGGTATTAACAGGGGATGAAAGTCTTTCTAAAAGGCCGATGAAACGTATTATTGAGCCTTTAAGTTTAATGGGAGCTGATATTTCTTCTGTTGATGGGCATGCGCCGTTAACAATAAGAGGGCGGAATTTGCATGGTATTACTTACCGCTCGAGTTTATCCAGTGCTCAGGTTAAATCGTGTATTTTGCTTGCAGGTTTGAACGCGGAGGGTGAGACAACATTTGAAGAACCGTATGTTTCAAGAAATCATACAGAAAATCTTTTCAAATATCTTGGTGCTGATATCACGATAAACAATAATTCTGTAACTGTTCGTCCATCAGTTATGCAGGCAAAAGATATTGATATTGTTGGTGATATTTCATCTGCCGCATTTTTTATCACTGCCGGATTAATTGTTGAGGGCTCTGATTTTATTATAAAAAATGTTGGACTTAATGAAACACGCTCAGGTATTATTGATGTTGTTGAACGAATGGGCGGGGATATTGAAATACTAAACCAACATACTACTGCAGGTGAAGAAGTCGGAGATATAAGGGTTAGATACTCAAAGAACTTGAAAGGCTGTACTATTGAAGGCAGTGATATCCCGAGATTAATTGATGAGCTGCCGGTTATTGCAGTTTTAGCCTCACAAGCAGAAGGCGAAACAATAGTCAAAAATGCGGGAGATTTGAGAAACAAAGAGTCTGACAGGATTAAATGCCTTGTTCAGGAACTCTCCAATATCGGGGTTCACATAAAAGAACAGGAAGATGGTTTTGTTATAACAGGCAAATCAAAGCTTAAAGGCGGATGCGAAACAGAAAGTTATCATGACCACAGACTTGCAATGAGTTTTTATATAGCAGGGCTCATTGCTGAAAACGAAATCGCAATTAACGGTTTTGAGTGGACAAAAATATCTTTCCCGGAGTTTGAAGAATTATTTAGCAAGCTTGCTATGTAAATATTTCTCCGTGAAAATCTGTTCCTCCGGTTTGAATTAAAGATGAGTATTTGTCTGCAATTTTTTTTACGTCTTTTGAGGAACGAAATTTTACAATTTTTCTGAACCTCGGGTAGGGGTAATATACTTCAATGCCATCAAGACCATATTTCATGAGTTTTTTTACCAATCTATCCAGACTTATTGCCCAATAGCAGGCCGGATGTGCCAGTACTGCTATACCGCCTGCTTCATGTATTGCCTGAATAAGCTTTGGAACATTTCTTCTTGAAAATAGACGTATTATATCACCCTCTGTCTCTGCTTTGCTTTTTGCAAGAAAAGGTGCAAGAGAGGGGTGGTTAACATCTATATCATACGCAAGCAAATGGATAAAAACATAGCCAAACCAGCAGTCAAATTCGGCACCGGTTATCAAAATTTCATCCTGATATTTTTTATGACCCTCAACAGTGTTATGGTCTGTTATGGCAATAAGTTTATAGCCGGATTTCTTTGCATTATCTATAATACTTTTAAAATCAGCCTTTCCATCGGAGTAATTTGAATGTATGTGTAAATCAACTTTTCCGGATTTATAATCTTCTTCTCTCAAATTTTTCATAATAATATCTTTATACTACAATAAAATATAACAAAGAATTGGAGAGAAATAAATGGCTAAAAAAAATAAAACACCTTTAGGAATTTTTACGGAAGCTATCGGGTTATATTTTTCTAATTTTGATAAATTTATGCAATATATGACTTTTCCGGTACTCGGGCAGATTGCCGGATTAGGCTTGGTGTTTTTGATAACTTTTTTCTATACCCAAAAGATTCCGGCTCTTGTCCAAAAATACAGTGTGCTAAATGATTTTAATACGCTTATTTTATTATCAATACTAATTACTCTCCCCGGACTTGCAATTTTTGTCAAAGCTTTTTGGGAATATCTTGTTGCCTACGGTTCAATAAATTCTATGCTTGATAATATGCTGCAAAGCGGAAGAGTGTATGATTTTGCTGCACATACAGAACTCATTAAAAGAAGAACATTATCTTTTGTCGGATTATGGTTTTTATTCGGGATTTTTTCTTTGGTTGCAATATGTCCTTTATTGTGGATAATTTGCGCAATTCTGGCAGTTTATTTTGTTCTTGTGTTTCAAGTATTTACATTTGAGCCCGAACTAAGCCCTCTTGGATGTGTAAAAAAGAGTCTGGTTTTAGTCAAAGGACATTTTGCCTCAACATTTTTGCTTATGGCGCTTGTTGGCGCATTGACCTACGTTTTTATTCCGCAATTGATAATTAAGTTATGCGATTTATGCGGAATTAATAATTTCTTATCAAACCTTATTCTACCTATGGTTAATGCTCTTCCTGATTTAAATCTGCAAATGTACGGAATTCCGGCTATTTCTAAATCAGAGATTGCTCTTTTTACGGTAGAAACGTTTTTAGCACAGATTATAATACAGTATACCCTGCCTCTGCGCTCGATTTTATGGAGCTTGTGGTATAAAGAACTTGGAGGTAGCGGAGAAATTAATATAGAGGTTTCAGGGA
>CALUQF010000167.1 GCA_944322835.1 Candidatus Gastranaerophilales bacterium
AATAGTTAATATTAACTTAAAAAGTTAAACATTAACTACTGGTTAAATCATAACTGGTAGAAGTTAATATTAACAAATATTAGTTGTTAATGTGCGAGGGGTAGCAAAGGGTTCAGAGTTTTTCTGTTCCCTTTGTTTATTCCTGCTTAGTAACAGTTAGGAGTTAAAAATGGATATTAATCTTTTTAAAGAAAACTTAGAACAATTTATTGGAACATTATCTTACCACAGGTTTAATTTATATCCTGTATACGCAACTGACGGCGTTGAGTATTTTTGCCGGACAGCAAAAGCTTTTTGGTTATTTGATGATATGTCGGCAGTTGCTATAAAAAACAAAGGAGAAGAATTTATTGTTGCAAAAGTTCGCTCGGAAAATAGCACATGTGATGTTATTTATGATAATGGCAATGGTAAAAAGATATACCATCAGTATTATAGTTACACAGATTTGCCAGAAGGGGATTGGAATTTTTATATTTCAAATTACCCTACAGAAAAAGTAATTATGCTTCCAAGCGAATATTAAAAAGAAAAGCTTTAGCAGTAAACAAAAAAGCACTTGTCAGTTTGGCAGGTGCTTTTTTAGAAAGGAATGAAAAATGATTTGTAGAAATTGCGGGAAAATGATATTACCCAATGCCGGACATATTATTGACGGTAAATTTTACTGTAATGAATGTGTCATAGAGTGTGCAAATTGTGGTGATTACATTTTAAAAGACGATGCGATAGAAACACATGATGGTGATTTCATTTGTGAAAGTTGTAAAGAAAATGATTACTTCACCTGCGAAGATTGTGGTGAAGTTTATCATTTAGATGATTCTTATTGGATTAAGAATCAAGGGAAGTATGTATGCAATAAGTGTTTAGATAGGTATTATGAATGCGAAAACTGCCATAGTTTATTTTCAAGAGAAGGTGTATATGAAACATACGATGAACACTGGGTTTGTGATGAATGTTTTGATAATAGTTATCGAAGTTGTGAAAATTGCGGTAGAGCTGTACATGACGATGATTATTATTACAATGAAAGAAATGGGTGTGATTATTGTCCGGATTGTCAAGATAGTCATATATCTTCTATTTATGGCTACCACGGTTACAATAGCTTTTCTAAAAAACAAGTGTATGGCGAAACCGGAACAAAAGAATTTTTTGGTTTTGAAATAGAAGTCTCTGGCGATCCGGATTATGCTGACGATTTTTTAGGCTTAGTACCAGATGTTGTTTTAATGCAAGACGGTTCAATAGATGAAGGTTTTGAAATAGTAACAGAGCCTATGACAAGAGGATATATTGCTGAAAATTTCCTTCCAAACATCAAACGTGGAATGGAATTTCTTAATGATATGGGCTTTAGAGGACATAATAAAGGCGGTATTCATATTCACGTATCACAAGAAATATTTTCTAAAGAAATGCTTTGTGTATTGAGAAATGTTTTATATTCAGAACGAGAAACAGATCTGGAAGTATGGAAAGCCATTACACAAAGAAAACAATCACAAATAAATAACTGGTGTCAATATACAGGAGCTAGAAGTATAACAAGCATTTTGTCCGACGAAAGCGACTTTCCATATATTGCAGATAATGGGAGATATACGGCACTAAATTATGATGCCCGAACTCAAACATATGAATTTAGAATATTTAATTCTAATACAAGGATTGAACGAATAAATAAAAATATACAAACAGTTTATTCCCTTGTAGATTATGCCAAGTTTAAGGCTGGCAATTACTATTCTGCAAATACAGGTGATTATCTCGATTTTGTAAAGCGTAATGGCGTTTTTTACCCTGACCTTTATGCGTTTATTTACGAAATGGGTATAGTACAGAGATTTGATGAAGAAAGGAGAGCTGCATAATGTGTATAGCAATAGTTAAGCCGCAAGGCACAATAATAAGTGATGAATATTTAGAAAATAGTTTTGATAATAATAAAGACGGAGCAGGAATAGCCTATGCAAAAAATGGACATTTGTACATAATAAGAGGAATCTTCAATAAAGAAGAATTTATAAAAACAGTAAGAGAAGCTGAAAAAGTCGCTGAAGGTGATATGCTGATTCACTGTCGAATAAGTACAAGCGGACGTATAAACAAGGAAAACTGTCACCCTCATGTTGTGAATGATTCACTTGTTATGATTCATAACGGTATTTTAGACATAGGAGTTCCAACAAAAAGTCCAATTTCAGATACCGTAATTTTTATAAAAGAGTATTTAAAAGATTTGCCAAAAGATTTTATAAAAAATAAATCTATTATAAAGCTAATAGAAAAAACAATTGGCACTTATAATAAATTTGCATTTTTAAATAACAAAGGAGAATCTGTTATTTGCAATCCGCAAGAAGGTATTTTTGAAAATGGCATTTGGTATTCCAATAATACATATACCTATGGTTGGCATAATATTTATGTGGATTATGACGAATTTGACGATTATTTAGAAGATTATATTCATTGTCTTGAAGATGAGGACTTTGAGCTTTTGGGAAATTACCCCTTAATAGATAAAGAAAGCTGGGAACTTATTCCGTATGACATTAGCAAAAATGGTAATGAACGCTATATATTACTTCAAGAATATTCTCAGAAACTTTACAGTGCTTATTTGAATAATTTTTGGGATAACTATCAGAATCTCTTTAGAAATATAGCTTGAAAGGAGTTTGATATGAAACGAAATTGGAATTGGAAGCTAACCCCGATGGGAACTCTGTTGATATTCAACGGTAAATCTTTGTATTGGGAATATGAAGGCTGTGGCGAGCTTAATGAAAAAGAACAAGAACAGTTTGTTAAAGAAGTTATTGAAGAATATAAGGATATTTTAGATGGTGATTTATAGAGTTATTAAAATTTTTCTGAATCCGGAAGAAATGGAAATTGTAAACGTATTGACCGAAATTGATGCTTTTGAAACAGATAATTGGGTTGATTATTACACATTTGAAGAATGTGAGAAATTAAAAAGTTATGTCGAAAAAGAAGAACTTGAAGCACTAAAACACAATGAAGCAGACTTCATTGTGTTTCGCTTAGATAGGTAGGTGCATTATATGAAAAATCGAATAAAACTTACTGAAATTCTTGAAGCAATTGAGTTTGATTATGTAATAAACAATGATAATACATTGTCATTACATGACCAGTTGGGAGCGAATCTTGGTAATATTGAGCAAGACTCGTTTTTAATTGATGCTAACTTAGCAACACTTATTATTGACCGTATTGAAACATATATCAAGGATTACTACGTTTCTGATATCGTAGAAACCTTAAATATTTGCTATGAAAACGCAAGTATTACCGATAGTTATGAGAAATTATTGGTAAAAATGCAAAAATACCCCGATAAATTTCAAGGCAGTTTTGAATTTATGGAAGCTTTAATAAATCCCGAACTCTGTGATATATCGGATATTATTGCAAATTTGAGTATTAGTAAAAAATGTCCTCGTTGTAATGGTAGATTATACAAATCAAGTAAAGAAGATTTTGCATACTATTGTCCGGCATGTGATGAGGATTTTTATAGTTTTGAAGTTATAGGAGTAGTAATATGTACAAACGAACTGATGTCGAGGACGAAACAAACAAATATATGGAAGAATACTTAACCAAATTACAAGTAATAAATGATGCTACAAGATATTATCATGAACATTTTACAATAGACGATGATTATGATAAGGATTTTGAAGTAAAAACTTATGAACAAGCTATAAGCTTCTGGGAAGCTAACGGTTATAGAATTGAGGAAGAACAACCGGACGATTATCAATGTCCGGTTTGTTTTAGCAAAAATATAGAATGTTATGGCAGTGAAATAGATGGACTGCTATTATCCTACCGATATTATTGTAATAACTGTAATGCAACTTTTGATGGCAATTATGAGTTAAATTTTATAGGTTATGATAATATTTTGAAAGACAAAAATTTTACTGAACCGAATGAAATAAACCAACAACACGCCCGATAATTTTAAAATGCAAGGATTTATCAATTATGAACGGTGGGAAGCTTTGATTTTTTGATAC
>CALUQF010000168.1 GCA_944322835.1 Candidatus Gastranaerophilales bacterium
GTAATAGCAAGCGGAGCAGAAACTTTAACTGTTCCTAAGTAATCAGCACGCGGAGCGCCAACGCCGAACAAGCCGTAACCTTTGTAGCAGGTATTAAAGTTCTTTTCAGGAGTATAGAAAACAGTATTCAAATCTGATGAAATACCGCCTGCAAGGGTTTTGTCTTTAACACCGAAGAGAGGATAGAATACGCCGTCTTCAGGCTGTGCAATGTTATTAGAAACAAGGATTTCCCACCCGCAAAGATGACCGATATAACCTTTTTGGATTTCACTTTTACCAGTTTCCGTATATTTCAATTCATCAAGCTGGCCTAAATAGAATTGGTATTCAGGAGGGATAACACATACCATAGAGCCGTCAATCCAGTTTGTATGACCCTTGCCGTCACCTCTTTGGAATTTAGCCTGCATATATGCAAAGATATCTTTTGCAAGCGCAGGAGTCAATGTTATAGCATCGCCTTCATCATCAAGATAGTGGCCAGCTCTTGTATAAAGGTTTGCATAAGCAGAATCAACAGCTGCAGCGAATTGCTTGATAGCGTCATTTGTATAGTCTTTTGCAAGTTCAACCTGAGCTTCCGGACTATCAGCAGAGCCTTGAAGCATTTTTTCTTCCATCTCTGATAATTCAAAGTGGAAAGCTTTTCCTCTATCGATTTTTACTTTGCAGGTTGATAAAGTTGCGGCTTCCGCGTCAGGTAAATCTCCGCCGTCATAATCAAAAAGGGTTACGAGCCCTGGCATTGTAATATCAACTTCATCACCTTTATTGATATGGTCTTTCATCTCGGAATGAGCTAATTTACCGATAACAAGCTCATTGTAAAAATGTTTGTTGAATGCTTTAGAAAACGCATTCACTATCATTTGTTTTGTCGTTGTCATAAATTTTCCTTTCTTTGTTACATGCTAAAAGCCATGGGATTCTTCGGCCCGTACGAGCCGCCACTACTGTCCAAGATGGTTTCGTAAGTAAAAGTCATATATTAGCGTGTATCTGTATTTGGATAAAATCATATGATGTCAAGCCATAATAACGACCCCTCACCCGAATTTCTAAGTTTCGCTTGTGCTCAACTTGAAATTCTTCCCTCTCCCGCAAGGGGCGAGGGAACCGCCACGTTAGACATGGAGCCGACCCTCCCCTTGTGGGAGGGTCGAAATCTCTGATTTCGGGGAGGGGTCATCTATAGATACTTAGCTAGTATTTTAAACTCCTAAAATTTATTTCAGACAGTAGTATTACGAGCCTCAGAATGACGACCTGATTAAATCAATCTTTCAAGAAGTTCATCAACTTCTTTTGAACTCATCTCGTCAAGCCGTTTTTTAGGAGGTGTAAACGAAGATGTTTCGTTTTTAGAAAAATTCATACTGTCTGTAACCTTCTGTGTTTCGGATTTTCGTGCATTTTCTTTCTCGTGTGCAAAAATCCTTGAAGATACATACCCTTCAAGAAGGTTAACAAATTTATCCGCATCAAGATTTTTACCCAGAGCAAGGTAAGCTTCCTTATAAATTTCTCTGAAAGAAGGGTCCTGAAAATATTGAGGAGTGTTATATTTTTTTGTAGCTTCTCTCAATTCTTTTTCAGCATCTTTTACAGCTCTTTCCTTATCCCAGGCCTGAGTAATATTGTTTAACATTGCGGAGTTTTGCCTTAGAGAACCTAACTCTTCAGATTGAACTCCTTGATGTTTTTCAAGCTCTTGATACGCTTTTGATAAATCTTCGACCGACTTGAATTTTCCTAAAATAAGATTAGAAGGGGCTTCAGCTTGTCCTTCTGCCTGTTGTGCTTGAGAGTTATCGGAATCAACTTCCGGCTCTGCAATCGTTTCTTTTTCTTGAATTTCTTCCATAAAAATCCTTTCTTGTTTATTCTGTAAAATTCAATATTTAGGACAGCATAAGCTGCCCTAAATATTTTTATATTAGTTGATATTTTAGAAAATATGTTATAAAATTAACTCATGCTAAAGTACATTAAATCATTTTATAACTTCCTAATGAAGCTTAAACAATACCATGCAACGCATGTATTAGTTATCCCATCACTATTATGTTTTATTATTCCGTACATTTGGCTTTGGTTTCATGTTTTTAAAGATAATTGTGTATTAAATAATGGCAATCTTTATATGGCTTCTTATATTCTTTTTATAATTTATTATACGGTTACATTCTGCTTTCTTTTCATTGCATTATTTGTTGAAATCATTATTTTTATTCAACAAGTTATTAAGAAAAAGAAAATATGCGTTAAATCGGATTTCTTATTAAACAATAAATATTATAATATTGCATACTTGTTGACATTAATAAATTGTTTATTTTTTATATCCCATGAAATAAACCCAAATGTTTTTTCTGATTTTTATGATTTCTACTCTGTTACCATGTATTTATTACCTTGGGTTTTCTTTATCAAATAAAATATCTTTTAGTTCTTCATAGCTAAAATTAAGCGGAATATAAATCATATAAGGCTGTAGTTTACCGGCTCTTTGTTGTCGGTCAGCATTATTATTGATACCTTTTATTAATTTATCAACAACACCATCATTCCCTTTTGGCCCCCAATGTTCAAAGTCGTAGAAATCACTCATAACAAGACTTATTGAACCGTCTGAATTTTGTTTCATATCATGCACATCAACATTATGAAGTACTCCAAATAATGTAGCCTTATCATTAAGAGAGCGCAAGGTGCCGCCATTCGGATTTTCAAATGTAACTCCTTCTTGGAAATATTTTCCCTCATACTTGCCATTTACTATATTTTTATACTCATCTTTAAGTAGACTTTTTAATTTATCCGAGCGCTTCAAAACCTTGACAAGTTTAGAAGTTTCTTTTGGCACAACTACCACGGTCTCATTTGCTCTTTTTAAATCAACAGGATTATTCAAATCTAAATTTAGTCCTTTTGCTATTTTATCAAATATAACGTTTCTATCAACCGATTTTGGTAAATCATTTGCCTTATATATAGAATTCCTTTTGTTACTGACTACCTTTTCCGGATTATCTGCTAATTCCAGAGATATTTTGTAATAGTCTCTTATAGGTTCGTCATCTCCTAATGGAAACTTTGCAAAAGCTTTTTGAGTTCTTTCCATAGGCATTAATCTATCATAATTTCTATATAGCTTAGAATGCTCTCTAGCAGAATCTTTAGCCTCTTCCTCTATATCTGATGTCTCGACATGTCCTTCTAAAACATATCCATTTGAAAAGGAGTCTTCATTATTTTCAGACTCCTTTTCCCCATTTTTATCTTCAGAATGCCCCAAATGTGCAGCACCACAGGTTCTTGTATATTCACTCACTTCAGTACCGTCACTTCGAGTATACCCACTCACTTTATATGAACTTACGCATTCGCTACCATTACTCATCTTCCCTGAACCAGAAGAATTGCCTTTTGCATATATAATGGGTTCATTGCTATGTTCGGGTAAAGCAACCATTTTAGAGTTATCATCATTGACTTGTTCTCTGGTTTCTAAAAATGGTACAATAATTTCCTCAAAGATTTTTTTCGCATTACGTTCACGACTTGTTGTTATTATGTCATTGATATAATTATCTAACACACTCATAAAGCTCCTTTCTTATTTATCCTGTGAAGCATTATTTTCTGCTCTCTCTGTATTCCCAAGATTTTGCGGAGGAGAACTTATTTCTTCAGAAGCTCTGCCTTGAGCTTGGTTAGCTTGAGAGGCTACCAAAGCATTGAGCAGGGTATTTATTTCATTTTCGGAAGTTTCTCCACCTCCCGGGGTTACCCCCTGATTTACCCCTGCCCCCAGATTTACCCCTTGATTTACCCCAAGGAATCTTTCCGGGCTGTCTACGCCTTTTTGCTCAAAATACCAGACAAAAATTTCCTGTAAGTTTAAAGGTATGAGGGAGGCGAATCTATCTACCGCCTGAATTAAAATATCAGCCTGCTCGGATTTTTGTGTTGTCATAGATGAATCTGCATACAGATATTTGTATT
>CALUQF010000169.1 GCA_944322835.1 Candidatus Gastranaerophilales bacterium
CCTGAAGCAATCAGTTTATCTCTATTATTTCCGTTAAGTCTGAACATTTTGCCGACAAGAGAGCCGGCCCCTGCTCCAAGTTGAACACTCGGGCCTTCTCTACCGAGTGAAAGTCCTGTTCCAATACCAATTATTCCGGCAAAAAATTTAACAAAAATAGTCCTTACTCTTATCATTTTTCCGCTTCGTAAAAGAGACATTTTAACATATGGAATGCCGCTGCCCGAAGTTTCCGGTGCCAATTTATATACGAGAAGTCCTGATATCAATCCGCCTAGTGTCGTTATTGAAACAAATAAAATCGGATTATAATAAAAATGTGTCATTATAAATTGGAACAGATTCTCTATCCCTAATCTGAAAAGTACAACAATAGCACCGGTTATAATACCGACTAAAACCGCTTGCCAGAATATTTTTGCAAAACCCTTTGTCATATTTTTATTATAACTTTAAAATATAATAATAAAATTATATAAAATTTAATATAACTTAACAATTTGGCAAATTTTGCGAACAATTATACTTTATATTCATGTAGCAGGTTAAAGGTGAATATTACTATGGCATATGAAAATTATAATACATATTCTCAATATACCTCCCCGATTAATTTTCGGGATGGAATAACAGGTAATAATACGCCGGCAATAATATCTAAGCCGATTAAAACTGTTGAAAATGCAATTAATAATACAGTTGATACATTTGTAAAAACAGAAGAAGAAAATGAACATAAAAAATCACATAAAACAGCAATTGCAGTAGGAAGTTCCGTTCTGGTTCTGTCAGGTATAGTTGCGCTGCTTAACCCGAAATTTTCAGGAAAAGTTATTAATAAATTAAAAATGATGTCACATAGAGCCGGAACAAAAGCTCAAAAAAATCAAAATGATACATTCAAAAGCAAATTTTATAATTCAATGTCCAAATTTTGGAAAAATGTCGGTGATGTATTCCAATTTACAAACACGCTAAATGCCGGAAAAGACATAGGATTTAAGTGGCTTTGTACGGAAGAAAAAACTTTTGGTAAAGTAAAAAATAAAACAGCTAGAAATATACTGAAAAAATGTGATTCCATATTCAGAACCCCGATGGCACCAATTCATAAATCCATCACTAACTGGTTTGACAAAGTAAGCAAACACACTGTTCAGATGAACTATAAAGGTGCAATGAAAAAACTTGATGCCTTTGAAGATTTGGCAAAATATTATAAAGATAAACTTCCGATTGATAAACAGCGGATTTTAGACCAAAAACTAAGAGAAATTAAAACTGCTAGAGAATATTTTGGCGATAAACAGATAACAGCAAGATTAAAGACTCAGGAGGAGTTGATGTCCAATCTTGAGAGCGAATTAATTCCGCGTTATAAAGATTATGCAAAAGAACTTCTCAAGGGTAATAACCGTAAAAAAACAATTAAAGATAACATGTCATTTTGGGCAGAAGATATGCTAATGCCGGAGCGTAATAGGCTTGAGAAAGAAGGGCAAGATGTAGTAAGCGCTATTGTCGGAGATATTAAAGGCACCAAAGGCAAGTTTAATGAAGTGGCAGACTTGCTTACACCGTATTTGACAAAAGATGAAGCCATACTTCTTGGCAAAAAATTGCAAAAAGCAGATAAATCGCTTCATAAAGCAAACTTTAGCGAAACCGTGGGCTATTTTGACAAAAAACGGGACTTAATGATAGGCGGAGCGCCGACCGATATTTTATCAGGGCTTGCAATGGTAGGCTTAAGCGGAATTGCAGTAAGTACAGCGCATTCTAAAGAAGAAAGAATCTCAAACGCAATTACTGCAGGATTCCCTGCTATAGCCGGTGTAGGAACATCTATTGCCTTAACTGCAATGCTGTTTTCTGGAGTCAAAAGCTTAGTTTATGGTGCTGTAACAGGCACACTATTCAGTTTGATGGGAAGCGGTATAAACAGATTAATTTATCCTAAAAATAACAATAACCAAAACCTTGCTCAAACAATCGTAGAACCACAAAAGGAGGTCATTTATGCTTAACGCAGTTGTTCAACAATTTTTAGTACATTTTTTCTCAATGTTCCGTAATCCTTGTTATTGTCGAGCAGAAAATCCCAATCCTGAATATTATCTAAATCAACTTCTGTAATATCATTCTCCCCGACAAGCTTTCCGCCTCTCTTTTCGCGGATTTCTCTTGAGGTTTCAACTCTTATAGATATTGCACCTGCCGATTTAAAAACTTCATACTCATGTTTTATGCGGACATCTGTTACAACAATATTACCTTTCTGCTCAATAATCTTTTTTATCCAATAATCCGGACTTTGGCTTCTGCCCCAATTGCCTAAATCAATCAACCCCCGGCGGTATTCGGCTTTATTAGCTTCAATCTCTTCAACAGTTATATTGTGCTGTTTTGCATACTCTATCTTAATAATATCTCCCATTGCACAGCGTTTGAAATCCGGCATCGCATCCATTAATATTTTTGCCGCAGTATCTTTGCCTGAATATTGTTTTCCTGAAAAAATAATAATCATATAACTCCCCAATAAAACCTACATTTATTTGTTTAATTCATACAAAAACCTTAATCCTTCAAGTGTTAAATAAGGATTAACAAAATCAAACTGCCGTTTCATATATTTGGATATAAGTCCTGAATATCCGCCGGTTGCAACTATCACTGCATTTTCGCCCAATTCTTTTTCGCATTGTTCAATCAAACCTTCTATTGCACAGGCAGAACCTCTGATAACTCCTGATAGAATTGCATCTGCAGTATTATTGCCAATTGCAGAATCTACCGCACCGGCCTCTATTCTCGGAAGCTTAGAAGTACTTTTATTTAAGGCGCGAAATTGCAAATTTAGCCCTGGCATAATAACTCCGCCAATAAAATTGCCAAATTTATCAAGAATATCAAATGTTGTTGCCGTACCCAAATCAACAATTATTGCTGGTTTTGAGTACAAAATATAAGCACCGCAGGCATTAGCAATTCTATCTGCACCGGCTTCTTTAGGGTTTTTCAACTTCAAATTTATACCAAGATTTAATTTTGTGTTCAATATCATTGAATTGAGATGAAAAACATTATCACAAGCTTGTTTAATTACAGTGCTTAATTCATCAACAACAGATGCTATAATACAGGATGTTATATTATATTTTTTTAATAATGAATGTAGAAGGATTTCATATTCTTCCTGCGGTAATTCTTTATCAGAAGCCAGCCGGAATGTTTCAAGAATGCTTTCATCCTTAAAAATTCCAAGCGTTATGTTAGTATTTCCTATATCAATTGCAAGAAGCATTAAAGTTCCCCATAATTGCTCAAGGCGGTACTTAGAATACGTTTCATTTCTTCTCTATATTCTATAGGATTTAAAATTTCACATTTATCATCATAACGCAACAAGCGGGATAATAAAATTTCTTTATTTTCACCCCTGTTAGAAATTGTAATAGTACCTGATTCAGATTTGGCAATAAGTTGTTCATTTTCTCTAAGAGCATAACGGCAAGCCAGCTCCCCTTTGAGTTCAAAGATTACAGATGTATCAGAAAAATTTTGAATATGTTTCTGCGTAAGAACCTCTATACCGGAGATTCTTGATGAATCAATTATACGCTCTTTACCGTTGCAATATACACTGAAAAAAGTCTTACCTTTATTCTCAACTATTTGGCGCGGAATACATTCCAAAACTTGTTTATTTTTCATCATTAAATTAATTTTTCTTCTGTCCGCAATAGCGCCCTCAAAGAGCTCTGCGGTTAATTTATAAGAATTCTTTTCAACACGCGCAATCTTTTTTTTAGAGTATTTATTTAATTTTTCAATAAAACTGTCAAATAATTTTACAGCTTTACTGGTCATGGTTTCTCTTACTATATTTTGCAAGTTTTCCAGCAAAATAATATCACCATTCGTAAGCTCCATTCCAAAAGGCAAGCCGGTTACAAAGTATTTATTATGAATCTTGGGAATATCAACTCCGCAATAAC
>CALUQF010000170.1 GCA_944322835.1 Candidatus Gastranaerophilales bacterium
TTTAATGTTTTATTAACTTCTATGTTATCCATTGGATTAACTGAAATCATCATACGAGTATTTTTTATGTTTGATAACATACCGAGCCAACTTCCCCTAGTGTAAGAGGGGAAGCTATCAATTATAATACTTGTAGCATAACTATCGCCAAGTAAAATATCTTTATCATTAAATTTTAAAGCCATAGGAGCAATTTTTTCTTTTTAGCTGTTTTACAAAGTACAAGTGTAAAGTATATTACTAAAAAGAAGAGAATTCTGTTATGAAAATTGCTTAAACATTTATCCTAGATTTATTTCCATTTCCCCCCCTCTTCATTTAACCCGGATTTGTTTCCAAATTTTAAGGCTGTAAATAATAAAGTGTCAGCATTATATGCTCGAACTAAAATGGGCGTTGAGGCAGATAAATCCTTTGATAAGTTAATAGCGGAAACGCCTATTAGGAAATTCAAGCTGCAAAATCTTGATGAGATTAAAAATGTTGTAAAGAATTTTGATATATAATAAAAAGGTGCGACTGCATTTGCAGTCGCACCTTTTTGGGGGTTAATCCTTTGCTTTGTCATTCTTTAACTTATTCGCAATTGCTTGTTTAACCGCGAGAACCCGGTTAGTAACTCCAAGTTTTTTATATATACTAGAAACGTGTGCTTTGGTTGTATGAGTTGATATACAAAGTTTTTCAAAAATTTCTAAATTATTAAGCCCAGATACCACCAAATTCATAACTTCCGCTTCTCTTGCCGTTAGTTGATTCATTTTTCTCTCCTATCTATTCATAATTCTACAAAACTTTTGCGCACAAAGTTTATATATTATTTGTATAATATTTTTATAAATCTGTCTATAGGACTAAGAGCTGATATTTTTTAATATATATAAAAATCATTAAGAGCCAGCGGGTGTTGAAAATCATCGTGAGCAAAAATCTGCATAACATACCTGCCTGTTTCATATAGGGTAAAATAATTTGTATGATAATACCTTTCATCTTTCATAAGCCGGTAATCTTTGGTTCTTACGACTTCGTTGCCGCCCCAGGGAGCTTTGTCTGTCATTTTGAACACCTGAACACGTATAAATTCGTTTTTCATTTTTTTAGGTGCTATGAATAAATAATAAACCTGTTGTCCGGAATTAAACCTTTTTGCATCGCACAATGCATTATCTGCCGTAATTGGCTGGGTATTAAATAGAATTAATCCCCTATCATAAGTACAGCCTACCGCTATTAAAACTATAAAAACTAACAATAACAGGTATTTTAAAATTTTCATTATTTTTCCAGCTGTTTAATTTTCTGGTTTACAACATTTAGCATCTTCTCATCTTTTTCAAGCCCGGAATAAAGATAATAATACTCTAGCGCTTTTTCTATATCTTCTTTTTGTTCATATGCCATACCGATTGAATAATATGCATACGGATAATCCGGAGAAAGTTTTATTACACTGTTAAAACAATTAATCGCTTCGTCATAATTTTTCTGGTTTGCTAAAACCAAGCCTTTATTAAATAAAGCATCTGTATTATTAGCATCAATTGTCAGCAGTTTATCATAAAAACTTATGGCTTTTGCATTGTTTCCTAATAATTTATAAGTATTTGCAATCTTAAGCATTGTAACTTTATCTTCAGGCTTGAACACTACAGCTTTTGTATAAAAATCAATGGCGTCTTCGTATTTTTGCTGCTTATATGCCTCATCACCCTTTTTAATAAGTTCGTCATAAGATAACGGCTGTGCTTCCGTGGTTTTCAGACTCGCTGCATCGCTAAGCGATTTGGTAGCAGCAGATGATGTCGTCAATGGTACAGTCTCTTCCGGAACACCGCCTTTGGCTATAATATCTTTGTTTTTTTGTTTAAATTCTTTCAAAGTCTTTACATAATCCGGATTAGACGGTGCTAAAGAAACCGCTTTTTCATAACTTCCAAGCGCCGTTTCTATACAGCCCATTTTTTCATTTGCCTGAGCATAGCCAAAGTATGCAGATGCCTCGTTTTTATCCAGATTTATAGCATCTTCAAAATATAGAATTGCCTGCCCGTAATCCTGTTTTTCATACAAATCATAGCCGTAAGCAATAGAGGCAGCTGCAAGATTCTGTTTTATCCTGTCATTAGGCTGTTTATCCAAAAGTTCTTTATAAATTTCTATAGCTGCAACATAATTATCCATTGCATGCAGCGTTAAAGCCTTATTTGCAAGCAATTCATAGTTATCGGGCTCTGTTTTAAGCGCAAAATCGTAATATTTCAATGCGTTTACATAATCCTGTTTTTTATGATAACAAAGCGCCAGTTCTTTTTTTGTTTCTACATTTGAGGAATCTTTTGAATAAGATTTTTCAAAATTAAACAAAGCTAATTCATTATTATCAAGTTTTTTATACACAAGTCCGAGGTTTCTGTAAGCATTTGCATCATCCGGATAGGCTGATAAGTATTCTTTATATTGTTCTATTGCAGCATCATATTTCCCCATATTGCCCAATAGGTTTGCATAATCAAACTTGAGCACAACAAGCTTAGGATTCAATTTAAAAACTTGCTGGTATGTTGCAAATGCCTTTTCATTTTCATCGATATTTTGGTATGACAAAGCAAGTTTTGCAAGTACCGCCTCGTTTTCCGGGTTGTCAACAAGTGCTTTTTCTAAGATTTCTACCGCCGCTTGATACTGTTTAGTATCAAACAGTGCCATGCCGTAATTTGCATAATCCTTGAACGCTGTCGGATATTTCTTGTAAACATTTGCATAAATATCACATGCTTTATCCGGTTGATTAGATGCATAATATACATTCGCTAAATTTTCGCTTGCCTCCTGATGTTCCGGATATGCGCTTAAGAATGTATTATAGTATTCGATAGCTTTTTTGTAATTTTTTCTGAAATACTCAATATTAGCAAGATTCAAATAATTATATTTGTATTCTGGATAAATTTGTTGTGCCTGCATATAAGAATTGTAAGCGTTTTCATAATCGCCGAGGGTTTGCAGAATATTTCCGATACTAATGTATATAAAAGCATCATTAGGTCTTAATTTGATTGCTTTTTTATAGGCTCCGAGAGCTTCTTCATAGCTTCCTATATCTGAATATAGTCCTGCTATTTTAGTATAAAGCATTGCATCATCTCCATTAATAGCAATGGCTTTTTGAATAATACTTATTGCAGTATTATAATCGCTTTTATATTCATAATTACAAGCCTGCTGATACAGAGCGTGCGCTTCTTTTGTCATTTTCGCTTCGGAATACTGAACAGAAGACGCCATCAATAATATCAATAAAGAAATAGAAAGTTTTTTTGTATCCATAATAAAGCCCTCAAGTTATATTTTATCAGAAAAATTATATATAGAAAATTTTCTTTAAGTTTTATTACTATAAAAAGAACTCCTCATTTTGATGAGGAGTTCTTTTGTGTTCAAAAACAATTTGAATTAGAACATCAAGCCTGCTTCTCTTGCTGCGTCAGCGAGAGCTGCAACTCTACCGTGATAAAGGAAGCCGCCTCTATCAAATACAACACATTCAATGCCTGCTTTTTTAGCTTTTTTAGCGATAGCTTCACCGACAACTTTTGCAGCTTCGATGTTACCGCCGTGAGCCAATTTTTCTTTTAAGTCTTTATCAACTGATGAGGCTGAACAGATTGTTACATGTTTTTCATCATCAATTAATTGAGCATAGATGTGTTTTGTACTTCTGTAAACAGCTAATCTTGGGAATTCTGAAGTTCCGGAGATTTTAGTTCTAATTGCTCTATGTCTTTTTTGTACTTTTGGTTTTCTAATTTCTTGTTTAATCATTTTTTCTACCTTTCTATTTTTTACTCAAACCTTCTTGATGGTAAATCAAGGGTTTATATGAGCTGTTTTATCA
>CALUQF010000171.1 GCA_944322835.1 Candidatus Gastranaerophilales bacterium
TGAAGCCTTTAGAAGAGAATCCTCCGGACTTGTTGTAAACTGTCTTATTCCGAGCCTTGTAACGTTAGGATTAGCCAAATGTATTAATCCTGCTTTCATGCCTAAAGGTGTCAGTATGTCACGCTGCTGGGCTGACAGTACACTTATAGATAAAGCTGCCGAATATTATTCTCAATCTTCCTCCGAAGATAAAGTCAAGGAATCTTTAAAAAATATTCTAGGTAATATTGAAGGTTCTGAAGGTAAAAATCATAAGGTATTATTTAAAGATGTTCTAAAAGACGACCTCGATAAATATGCGCAGCGTCTTGTCGATATATCACGTTCAAATCAAGATGATAGTGCTATGCGTAAAGAGGTTAAAAAATTAGCAAGTGAAATAGTTGAAAAAACTCATGTTGCCGAAAATATTAAAATAAGCGGGAATAAGGAAGTAAAAGCTTTATCAGTCCAAAGTATGCTTGAAGATTCTGTAAAATTCTTTAAGGAATTCCAAAAACCGGCTAACAAACTTGATATAAACCAGTTTGCAAAGCAAAGCAGAAAACTGGTTAAGACAAAAAGTCTGATGGGGCTTGGAGTAATCCTTCCGCTTGCTATTTCAATGCAGTACATCAACCGCTGGATTACAAGTAAACTCTCCGGCGTTAAAGGTGCACCGATTTATGACGATTTTGGTAAAAATAAAGAAAATAATGTTGAACAAAACCCTGAAGCTAAAAAAGGTTTGTTTAAACAGAAAATTATTTCAATTTCATCAATGATAGGAGTTGCTCTTCTTTCAATGATGAAAAAACCAAGTATGAATATGCTTGAATTTAAAGGCATGTTTCCTACTATGGATCAGGCAAGAATTATTTCAACCGCAACCTTTGCCTCCCGTATGGCAGCGGCAGAAGATAAAAATGAACTTGTTGAAGCAACAGTAAGAGATATTGCAACCTTCTCAAGCTTATATTTTCTGGGTGATTATGCGGCAAAAGCAGCTGCTACCGTTATACAGAAAAAAACCGGTGTGGTATTGCTTAACGAAACCAAAGAAGCACCTAAAGATGCTAATAAACTCAAAAAATTCTGGCATTGGGTTAAAGATGTTAATATTAAATCGTCAGAAGAAGTTATCGGGAAAACAGCAAAAGAACTAAAACGTGCAAAAAATTTACGTTCGGCTTGCCAAGTAACAAATCTTGGTGTATCATTAGCATTATTAGGGATTGTTATTCCAATATTTACACGTCATCATACAAAGAAAAAACACGAAGAAGCACTAAAGCTTGCTCGTGAAAACTCTGAACAAAAAGCCGAAATACAAGAACAGAAACCAGCACAAACACCTTTGAACGTTGAATATTCAACGCTGACTCAAGGGTTTAGAGCAAACAAGAAAACAGTGTAAAGGTAAATTATGAAAGTACAATCAACTCAACAACAAATTCATCCGCAATTTAAGGGTCCAATAGATACCACAATGAGGTTTTTAGCAACCAACCAGGCTATCGGAGCTAACGGTGTAGATGTATGTTTTATGGTAACTCCGAGAACCGCCAGTGATATGATAAAACGCGGTCCTGCTGCCGGTATGGAGACTTTAAGACGTGAAATTATGGGTACGGTAAATGACACCTTTATGGGCCTGTTTGGTGCAGGAGCCGGCGCTTTAATAGCTTGGAGTTTGGATAAAAAATATGGATTAAAGGTTAATAAATTCTTTACGGCTCCGGAAACTTTAAATATCCTTGCTGAAAACAAGGCACAGCAGATTAAAGATAATAAATCCCAAATTGATTATATCAAACAAACCCTCGGAAATGTTAAAGCATACAATCCTGATGCGGCAGGCAGGGATGCAGAAGGGTTTGTAAGAATTTCAAAAGAAACTATTGATGAGGTTGCAAAATCTTTAGATAATACTTTGAATAAAAAAGTTAAATTCAATGAATGGATAAAGAAAGATGCAAATGAATCAAGGCAGTATATTATAAATAAAATTACATCAAGCACCGGCGCCCAGAGTGAATATATTCTTGAATCAGCCATTGACAAAAAAAATGTAAGCAAAACTAATTTGAAATCTTTATTGAATGATATGTATCTCATTTCTGATTCTTTCAATAACGAAAAAGTTAAAGCAGCCTTTCAGGAACAAATTAAAGCCGGTAAAACAATTAAAGATAATCAATTCATCAAGGGTCTTTCAAAATTTATGAAAACCCGCTCGGCAATGGGCTTTGCGATTGCTTCAATAATCGGTTTATCAGTACAGCCGATAAACATGTATTTATCCAAACTAAAAACAGGAACCGACGGTTTTGTCGGCGTAGAAGGACGCTCAAAAGACAATAGTAATGGATTTAAGGCCATAAAAGCAGCCAGCAGTGTTGGTTTCTTTAGTATGATTCTTGCAACTTTAGGTATGAATCCGCTGACTTTTGTTAAGTCTCCTGCAAAATTTATGGACAAAATGTCATTTACCGGCAAAATGCCTACAATTAATCAATTAAAAGGCGTTTACGGAATTACCATTATTTCAAGAATTTTCTCTGCAAGAGACAAAGACGAACTCAGAGAAGTTTTAACCAAAGATACTTTAGGCTATTTAAGCTGGCTGGTTCTTGGTGATATAATTAATAAACTTGCAGCTGACGGTTTAGACAAAACGGTTATAAATTATAAAGATAAGTTTACTCCAAAGAACTCTCAAGGTTTCATTGGCACATTCAAACGTACTTTTAACGGTTCACTTAAGACAAGAGATGAAATTCTTGTAAAAACTCTTGCCGATAATGGAATTGATGTTACAAAAAAGGATGGCGATAAAATTGTAAGCAAGAAATTTGGTGAAATGTTAAAAGACTTGAAAAAACTTGATAAAAAGACACAAAAGCTTACCCGCAAACGTTTAAGAACGCTTAATATTGCTCAAGGTGCAGGATACTTATTCTCTGGTCTTGTTTTAGGTTTGGGTATTCCTAATTTGAATATCTATGTTACAAATAAACTTGATAAAAAGAGAAAAGCCGCTAAAGAAAAACAGCAGAAAGAAATTCAAATAAGTACAGCAGCATAATGCCTTTCTTTTGTAGCCTTTTCTTTACGATAAGAAAAAAACAAGTCATTATTGCAGCTTGTACAATACGGGCAGATATCAATCGTCTTGACTCCTATCTCTGCAAGCTGGCGTGCATTAATCCCTTTTAAATCAACATTGCGGCCATTATACAATCCCTCCTGATTTTTGACGGTCGAAAGAAGCTTATCTTTCACATCCTCTGATACCTCATAACAACAGATAGAAATTGCAGGCCCTACTATTGCTACAATATCCTCAGGATTAGAATTCATCTTTAGAATAGTTTTCACCCCGATTTTTTCAGCAGTTCCCCTCCAGCCTGCATGCGTAACAGCAGCTATCTTTTGCTTTTTATCATAAAAAATTAAAGGCGTACAATCTGCAAAACGAAGATAAATTAAATCCCCTTTATTTTTAACTACAAGCCCGTCAGTATCAGGATACTCGCTGCGCTCATCCGCAAATTCAACATGGTCGCTGTGAGTTTGTACAGGAGAAATTATCCTTTGCGCATCAAGTCCGGTAAAATCAAACCCCTCTCTTGTTGTAAAAAATGCCGTAATCTCCTCAAGCAAATTACTTTTTAAAACTCTGTATCCGTTAATTGTATCAAAATAAAACATAAACTTTTCTCCCTAAATTCATTATACTAAAAATTCAACTTTACATTTCTTAATATTTAGCATCAAAAAAGGCAATTTTTTTAAACGTAAATACTTTATATATATGTAAGAGATATTTAATAGAGAGAGTGATAAAAATGTTACAAACATACGATGCAA
>CALUQF010000172.1 GCA_944322835.1 Candidatus Gastranaerophilales bacterium
AAGAACGCGGGGTTGAATATTACTGTGTCGGCGCGCAAACAGATGCCAAGCTGTATAGTCTAACATAAATAACAAATCTGGTGCGCCATTTTGGCGCACCAATAACTCATCTTAAAAATAATACAGTTAATAATTGGCCGGATTGCTTCGAGCTAATCACTCTCGCAATGACTAGGCGTGCAATTATTCTAAAATTCTTTACACAGAGGGGCTTTGAGACAACTTCCCTTTTTCTGTATTGTCATGCTTCTTTACATGTATCCGGACAAAAAATTATTCTTGTATTTATTGGGGGCCAACAGTGTAATCCGGAGAAGGAGGGATTCGAACCCTCGGTACAGGTTACCCCATACAACACCTTAGCAGGGTGCCGCCTTAAACCTACTCGGCCACTTCTCCATGCCAATATAGTTATATTAGCACAAATATTTTATTTTTCAAAATGTATTTTTATGATTTATTGAACTTTAAATTATTAATTTTTATGAATAATTACTACATTTCAAAAAAATATGTCAAAATAGATATATTCAAGATGGAGGAGTAATATATGAAAGACAAAACTTTTTTAATGATACCGGGCCCGACACCGGTGCCTGAGTCTGTAATGCTTGAGATTGCAAAGCACCCGATTGGACACAGGAGTTCGGAATTTTCCTCCATTTTAAAAGAGGTATATGAAAATTTGAAATACGTTTTTCAGACAAAGAATGACGTTTTTATGTTCACATCAAGCGGAACCGGTGCTATGTGCGCTGCATTAGAAAACTTGGTTAATGAGGGGGATAACGTTTTATGTCTTTCTCTGGGAAACTTTGGAAACCGCTGGGCAAAGATTGCTGAATCAAGGGGAGCTGTGATTGAAAAAATCGAGGTCGAAGCTGGTGGAGTTATTGAGCCGGAGGTTTTAAGAAAAAGACTTGGTGAAGATAAAGATAAAAAAATAAAGATTGTAACCCTGACTCACAGCGAGACTTCAACAGGCGCGGCAAACGATATAAAAACTTTATGTTCAATAATCCGTGAGCATGGTGCTTTATCTGTTGTGGACGGTGTAACTTCTGTTTGTGCAATGCCGGTTAAGCCTGATGAATGGGGAATTGATGTTCTTGTATCAGGTTCTCAAAAAGGGTTTATGATTCCTCCGGGGTTAGCATTTTTGACTGCAAATGAAAGGGCGTGGAAGGTTTATGAGAATTGTAAACACCCGAGTTTTTATTTCAACTGGGGTGCGCATAAAAAAGCTGTTGATGGGGATACAACACCCTTTACGCCTGCTGTAAATCTGATTGTGGGACTTAATCAGGCTCTTAAGATGATAAAAGAAGAAGGAATTGAAAATATGAATGCACGACACAAGCGTCATGCTATGGCCTTAAGAAGAGCATTAAGAGCGATTAATCTTGAGCTTTTAGTAAAAGAAGATAAAAATGCAAGCTGGTCAATTACTTCTATTTTACCTCCTGTGGGGATTTCGGTTCCGGATATAAGAGCAGGTATGAAAAAAGATTTTGATATTGTTGTTGCAAATGGTCAGAACCAGCTTAAGGATAAGATTTTCAGAATGGGTACATTGGGATTTGTATCTGATAGGGATTTGATTATGGCGGTAGGTTCACTGGAGGCAGTTCTTCATAAATTAGGTCATAAATTTGAATTGGGAGCAGGAGTCAGGACGGTTATTCAGGCTTTAGGAGAAGAGGTATAATGAGAGTTTTAGTTACAGATAAGATAAATGAATTAGCAGGAAAAATTATTGCGCCGGCAGCGGAGGTTGATTTTCTTCCGACAATGTCTGAAGAAGAGCTTATAAAAATTATTCCGCAATATGATGCATTAATGGTAAGGAGCCAGACAAAAGTAACCTCCAAAATCATTGAGGCAGGAAAAAATCTCAAAATCATAGGCCGGGCAGGTGTTGGGGTTGATAATATTGATATTGATTCTGCAACACAAAACGGAGTTATTGTCGTAAATTCTCCTGACGGTAACACAATAGCCGCTTCCGAACACACGGTTGCTCTAATGCTTGCGCTTTCAAGAAACATTGTTCCGGCTGCTGTTTCAACAAAAGATGGGAAATGGGAGAGGTCAAAGTTTACAGGAAGAGAATTATATAACAAAACCTTAGGAATTATAGGGCTCGGAAAAATCGGCTCTCATGTTGCAGAGATTGCGCTTGCATTTGGAATGAAGGTTATTGTATATGATCCGTTTGCCTCTAAAGAAATTGTTGAAAAGATGGGCGGCGAGTATATTTCAAATCTTGAAGATTTTTGGCCGAGATGCGACTTTATTACGGTTCATGTTCCTAAAACTAAAGACACTTTGAATATGATTAATAAAGATTCTATTTCAAAGATGAAAAAAGGTGTATGTCTTATAAATTGCGCAAGAGGAGGAATTATAAATGAATCTGACTTAAAAGAAGCGCTTGATATGGGGCAGGTTGGCGGAGCAGCTATTGATGTTTATGAAAATGAGCCTCATATAGAAGAGTGTCCGCTTATTAGCTGTAAAGGTCATATCGTTTTGACTCCGCACCTCGGAGCAAGTACGGAGGAGGCTCAAATTAATGTGGCGCTTGATGTTGCATCTCAAATAAAAGAGGTTTTAAGCGGAGGTTCTGCATCTTCTGCTGTTAATATTCCATCTCTCAGACCTGACAAGCTTGAGCCGGTTAAAGATTATATGCAGATAGCAGAAAATGCCGGCGAGATTGCAATACAAATCAGCGGAGGCGGGGTTAAGACTATTGAGATTACAACCCAGGGAAATCTTGCAGGTGTTGATATTCAGCCGCTTGAAGTTGCGGTTTTAAAAGGCGTTTTATCTTCAATGCTTGAGGGGGTAAATTATGTTAACGCTCCGTATCTGGCTAAAAAGCGCGGAATTGAAATTATCTCTACCCGTTCTAATAAAAAATGTAACTTTGCAGGACTTTTAACCGTAAAATTAATAACAGAAAACGGTTCTGCTGTCGTATCAGGAGCGCTTGTAGCAAAAGATATACCGAGAATTGTAAAAATTAATGACTATGAGACAAGCATAAGACCTCAAAAACACATGCTTCTTGTTCCGCACGTAAACAAACCGTCTATGATTGCAAAAGTTGCACAGGTTATCGGAGAAAATAATATCAATATTGCCTCAATGAACGTTGTGCAGAAAAATGACAAGCATGAAACGGAATCAATCATGGTAATAAGTGTTGATACCGGAGTTGATGAAAGAACGCTTGATGCAATAAACAAAATTGACGGGGTTCATAACTCTAAGTATCTGAACCTTACTGCAAAGGATTAAGCTTATGAAATTAGCTGTATTTGATTTTGACTCGACTTTAATGGACGGTGAGACAATAGAGTTTCTTGCTCGGGAAGCCGGTGTAGAGGATAAAGTCAGGGAAATCACAACGCGGGCTATGCATGGTGAGATTGATTTTTTTGAAAGCCTTATTGAGCGCGTTTCTTTACTTAATGGGTTAAGCTTAGATAAAGTCAATAATATATGCAGAAATTTACCCCTCATGCCGGGGGCTGAAGTGACCGTAAGAAAGCTTAAAGAAAAAGGGTATAAGGTCATCTGTTTTTCGGGCGGGTTTAGGAATGCAACCGTACCGTTAGGAGAAAAACTCGGTTTAGACGGAGAATTTTCTAACATACTTCATACAAAAGACGGAGTTCTTACGGGACTTGTTGGCGGAGAGATGATGTTCAATGATTCTAAAGGTCAAATGCTTGCAAAACTTCAAAAGATTCTGGGGATTAAAGATGAGAATACCATTGCGGTTGGAGACGGCGCTAAC
>CALUQF010000173.1 GCA_944322835.1 Candidatus Gastranaerophilales bacterium
TCAACTAATCTTAACTTCATAATGAAGTGGTCAATCATTTCTTGAGCTTCTTCTTCAGTGATAACACCATTTCTTAAATCTCTTTCAATAAAGATATCCAAGAAAGTAGAAGTTCTTCCCAAGCTCATAGCAGCGCCGTTTTGTTCTTTTACAGCTGATAAGTAGCCGAAATATAACCATTGAATAGCTTCTTTAGCATTTTTAGCCGGTTGAGAAATGTCATAGCCATATGTTTGGCCCAAAACTTTCATTTCTTCCAAAGCTCTGATTTGTTCAGCTAATTCTTCCTTCAACTGGATTTTATCCGGAGTCATTTCACCGTCAACAGAAGCATGCTGTTCTTTTTTGTCTTCGATTAATCTATCGATACCATAAAGAGCAATTCTTCTGTAGTCACCTATGATACGGCCTCTGCCGTAAGCATCCGGAAGTCCTGTTAAGATAGCGGCGTGTCTAGCAGCTCTCATTTCCGGAGTGTAAACATCGAATACACCCTGGTTATGAGTTTTTCTGTACTTAGTGAAAATTTCAGTAACTTCAGGATCAACTTCATAACCATAAGATTTGCAAGAAGTTTCAGCCATTCTAATACCGCCAAAAGGCTGCAATGAGCGTTTTAGAGGAGCATCTGTCTGAAGCCCTACAATTTTTTCTAAGCTTTTATCGATATAGCCTGCGCCGTGTGAAGTGATTGTAGATACAATCTTAGTATCCATATCTAAAACGCCGCCGTTTTCACGTTCTTTTTTGAACAAATCACAGCATTCCTGCCATAATTTAGTTGTAGCTTCAGTTGGGCCTGCCAAGAAGCTTGAATCTCCGTCATATGGAGTGTAGTTTCTTTGGATAAAATCTCTTACATTGATTTCACTTTGCCATTTTCCGCCAACGAAATCAGTTGTAGAAGATTGTTTTTCTAATGTTAATTCTGACATTTTAATCTCCTTGTCTTTTTTGTCCCTAAGGACTCCTTTACTACTACTTCGTTGATAATATTATAGCGCGTAAATAAAATATAGTACAGTTGTTTATACAACAATTATTAAGATTTTATAAAGCTGCGAGGACTGAGAATTTTAATGCATCAGGCAGTTTATTTATAAAAATAGCAAAAGGCCCCTTTCGGAAGAGAGACAAAAGGAGCGAGGCTAACTATATGAAGAAAAGATTTTGGATTTTTAAGATGTAAGCCGAACACACACACAATGCCTAATCATAAATAGCGTCGAAATCCGACAATTCACTAGCTGCCTTCGACTTACATTTATATTGTAGCATTTTTAATAGGGGTTCATAATCTGCTTTAGTACTAATTCTTAAGAGTTATTTATTCCGAAAGTTCTTTTTTGAGATTAGATTTCACTTCACTTAGAGGTCCGTTATTTGGTGCTGTAAGATTTTTCCAATATTTTTTGGCATAAACAAACGGGAATTTTGGCACCCAGCTGAATTTCATAATAACACCTGCAGCATCGGCTCCTTGAGAAAACATTAATTCATCTATTGTTTCTTCATAGGCAGGAGAAATTGACGAGAATAATTTTAAGAAATAATTTGTAGCAGTTACGCTGTAGTATCCTGTTGTAACTCCTGGTTTTGTAATAAGTTCTTTTATTTCAAAATTAGAAGTGTCGGAAAGCGAACGGATATCGGAAGGCAGAGTAAGTTCTTCTCCCCTTTTGCTTTCTATTTCAAATTGCTGACCGTTATACACAAGTATCATTTTATTTGGTTCAGGCATATAAATATCATCAAAAATATTATCCAAAATCGGCTGTCCGTTCATATCCGTAACACCGTATTTGTAATTTCTGCAAGTAAGAAACATACCGCCGAATAATAAGTCTATTGATGAATATTCTACTGGCAGTATTTCAAAACCGGCTTCGTCAAATAAACCAAACTTGTCGCCCTTTTTGAGCTTTGCATATTTTCCTAAAATTCTCTCCGCATAATTATATTTTGTATCTACAAGAATTTTTCCGTCGTCAGCCATTATTCCAAAACGTGAGCCTTTTTGAACAATCCACCCTTTATCGCCGAGACGAATAAGTTTTTTATATTCCGCCTCAACAATTACAGTTCCGCTCTCATTTTTCAGCCCGAATTTTCCATCTTCGTTAAAGACTATTGGTTCCGCAAATATGGAGGACTGAATAAATACTAACAACAACATCAAAGCTAACTTCTTCATATTTATAGATTAGCATAAAATCATCTATCTAAAAAGTGTTTTTATTTTTTCAAAGAAAGATTGTTTTTTAGGTTTATCATCCGGATAATACATTATCAATGCAGGAGTTTGATAAGCATCTAATTGTTTGCCTTTTTTTATACATTTATCAATTTTTCGTATCATTTTTTGATTGTCAGCTGTAAACCCGTATTTGCGGTAGAAAATATGAGGCGGATTTTGAGGATCATATGGCGTGCTTGAAGCATTTAATACCATATGCCCGTTATAACCATATTGCCGGCTCAAATTTTTTGCAAAATCAAGAAACTTCGTGCCATAACCCTGACGTCTCCGGCTGAAAATTGTAAGCTCATCAATCTCTATCTGATGGTTAATATTGGGGTGTATTATCATACGGCCCAAGAACTTTTTCTCCTTGGTGCTTATCATCTTATATAGATTTGTGCCATAGGGGTTATATATTAAAATCTCAGGAAGTTTCATATTGATTTAAAACCCGTAAAATTTTTATTTGCTAAACCATTTCTCGGAGTTTCTTAAGCTGGTCTCTTATTTCTGCCGCACGCTCAAAGTCAAGAATTTTAGCAGCTTTATGCATATCTTTTTCCAATTTGGTAATAAGCTTTGGTAAATCTTTCTTTTCTATACCCAAATCTACCATTTCTTCCGCAACAATGTCTTCTAAATCCCTGTAGCTTGCAACAAGAGAAAGAAGATTATTCTCAATCGGTTTTTTAATTGTCTGCGGAATAATACCATGCTCTTTGTTGTATTCAAGCTGGATTTCACGGCGCCTGTTTGTTTCATCTATTGCTTTCTGCATAGAATCCGTTATCTTATCAGCATACATAATAACTTCCCCGCATGCGTTACGCGCTGCACGCCCGATTGTCTGAATTAAACTCGTCTCTGACCTCAAGAACCCTTCCTTATCTGCGTCCATAATAGCTACCAGTGAGACTTCCGGTATATCAAGCCCCTCTCTTAAAAGGTTAACACCGATTAGAACATCAAATTCTCCAAGCCTCAAATCCCTCAAAATCTCTACACGTTCTATCGATTTAATACCGCTATGGAGATATCTGACTCTTATTCCATCCTGAAGGAAATAGTCGCACAAATCCTCTGCCATGCGCTTAGTCAAAGTTGTAATTAAAACACGCTCTTCTTTCTTTGCCCTCTTTTCAATTTCAGCCTTCAAATCCGAAATCTGTGTCTCAATCGGCCGGACGCTGATTTTAGGGTCAACGAGACCCGTCGGGCGGATAATTTGTTCCACAAGCTGCTCAGAGGTCTTTTTCTCAAACTCGCCCGGAGTTGCGGAGATATAAATCTTTTGTCCGACTTTGGCAAAAAATTCTTCGCTCTTTAGCGGTCTGTTGTCCTTTGCGCAAGGCAGGCGGAAGCCAAATTCTACAAGAGTATTTTTTCTTGACGCGTCTCCATGGTACATGCCGTTTAATTGCGGTAAAGTTACGTGAGATTCATCAATGACAGTTAAGAAATCACCTCTGAAATAATCTAAT
>CALUQF010000174.1 GCA_944322835.1 Candidatus Gastranaerophilales bacterium
AATAGATGAGGATACTGACTCTGAAATTGATGATGTAGAAAATCCTAATAAAGATTTTTATGTTAAATTAAATGTAAAAGATGATATAATAGAATTATATGACAGCTCAACTAATAGGTTAATAGAAACAATATCCGGAAATGAACTTGGGGAATTAGTACAGAAATTAAATATGGCTTCCGGAATATTTGTAAACAAGAAGGTATAATATAGAATGCCGCCAGTAAATCCATACAGTAAGTACATAAAACAATACCAGACAAGCAACATAACAACAGCGACACCGGAAAAGCTGATGATACTTTTGTTTGACGGCGCCCTGCAATTTTTACAAAAAGCAAAAACCGCAATTGCAGAAAAAAATCTAAAAGAGCGTGCAGAAAACATTGACGGCGCCAGAAAAATTCTCAGAGAATTAATGCGGACAATAGATTTAGAAAATGGTAATGATGTAGCTAAAAGCCTTTTCAAGCTTTATAACCGCATGACCATGAATCTTATAAAAGCCAATGTTACAAGAAAGTCAGAATTAATTGATATTGTAATAGAAGATTTAACCAACATAAGATGGGGGTTTCAAAAAGCAATAGAAATCCAAAACGGGACTGTTACAGTCGAAGAAGCAATGCAAGAACAACAGATACAAAATAACAGTATTGAACACCTTGCTCTTAGAAAGGATGAAGACAATAATGCAGGATGAAAAACAGTTTGAACAGCTCATGCTCCAGTATAACCAACTTAGAAACGGTGCGGAAGATATTTCAAGAATGATAGACAAAGAAGATTTTGATACCGCTATCACCATGATTAAAAACCGCGAGCAATTATTTTTGAGTTGCAAATGTATCCTTAAGTATTTGGAGCTTACACCCGTGCAGCAAAAAGAACTTGACAATATTTTAGATGAAATCAGAACACTTGAGATGCAGAATATTAAAAAGCTTGAAAAAGGCATGGAAAATGTTAAAAATGAGTTAAGAAAGACTCAAAAATCTCAAAAAATACAGCAGGCATATGAATTTTCAGACGGCCAAAAGGGAAGTATTATAAACATTCAGGAATAGCTGAAATATATAATTTACGGATATTCCAGCCGGCTTTACAGCAGGCCGGATTTTCTAATATATTTACCTCCCGGTCTGCAAGCTAGAAAAAATAACTATTTCCAACAAAAAAGTACTTGCTTTTTAAAATGGAGTCTGTATAATAGAATTTGTAAATAGAAGAAAGGAGTTTTATAATGAACAAAGAAGAATTAGTACAAGAAATTGCAAAAAAATCAAAAGTTACTCAAAAAGAAGCTAATGAAGTATTATCAGCTTTAATCGATACAGTTCAAAAGACTGTTTCAAAAGGTAAAAAGGTTACTTTGGTAGGTTTCGGTACATTCGAACCACGCAAGAGAGCAGCTAGAAATGGCAGAAACCCACAAACTGGTAAGGAAATCAAAATCCCTGCTAAGACAGTTCCTGTATTCTCAGCTGGTAAAAAATTCAAAGAAGTTGTTAACGGCAAATAGTTTGAATTTTTTAAATAGTTTAATCAACGGCGGACGAGTTGTACTCATCCGCCGTTGATTTTTAGGAGTTCATTTTGCAAGAAAGTTTTTATAAAACTTTACAAATTATTGAATGTTTTTATATTATTGGGTAATATAGCGATATAACCCAATAAAGGATAATATGATAGCAAAAAATAAAATTGGCCGTCAGATAACTGTGGCGGAAATGGCGCCGCATGTACATAGTTTTTTGGCAGGTGAGAATAAAGTAAATAAAATATCAGAATGGCTTATCCATTGGATAGAAAGTTCGCTTCAAAAAGGTTTGATTAAACCATATGATACACTGCCTTCAAAAGGAGATTTAGCTTTTCATATTGGTGTAAGCCAGGGAACTATTCAAAATGTTTTCCGTTATGTTGAAGATTATGGTTTGGTAGAATCAAAACAGAAAATCGGAACTTTTGTTAAACCGCAAGAAAATAGTATACATTCTGAAAAACTGACCTCTAAACGGGATTTTGCAGTTCAGGAAATAAAAAAATATATAAAAACTAAAGGTTTATGCAAAGGAGATTATCTCATTTCTACCCGAAAACTCGCACAAATAACCGGAATTTCTAATGCTACAATTAGAATGGCATTTGGCGCTTTAGTTTTGGCGGGCATATTAAAGAAAATTAATCATGTATTTATTGTTATGGATACTAATTATACTCTTGAACCAGTACAGCAGAAGAGTTTAGCAGAAAAAACAGCTGCGAATCTGGAAGCTTATATAAAATCCAATTATAACGCTGGAGATAAATTACCTTCAAATACAGTATTAGCATCTTATTTTAGTGTCAGTGTAAAAACAATTCATGATGCTATAAAGATTTTAGCAAAAGATGGACTTTTGTATACAAGACGCGGTCAATATGGAACAATAGTCATTGACTCACAGGAAAACGAGCATTTATACAATTATGAGCATGTTGAAATCCATTTGCGCAGCTATATTGCACAAAATTGTGAAATTGGTACAAAACTTCCTTCAATCTCTGATTTGGCGGCAATGCATTCCGTAAGCACCAAAACTATAAAAAAAGCTTTAGATAACCTTGCAGAAGACGGTTACTTACGTTTTGCGCGGGGCAGATACGGCGGCACATTTGTTACTGATATACCTCAGGGAATCAATGAGGCATATAAATGGCTGGCATTGAGTTCGGATTATGTATCAAACACTTGAAAAAAGATAAGAGCATGGTATTATAAATAATGTAAAAATTTGAAAGGAGAATAGTTATCGCAAACGAAGAAAGGAGCTCAAGCAGAAGCTCAGGCAAGGATAAACCTCTAATAAATGAAAGAATTAGAGCACGTGAAGTAAGATTAATTGATGAAAATGGCAATAATCACGGTATTGTTCCGACATCCCAAGCATTAAAAATGGCAGAAGAAGCAGATTTGGATTTAGTTGTAATTAGTCCCAACCAGGCTCCGCCTGTAGCCAAGATTTTAAACTATGGCAAATACAAATATGAGTTAGAGAAAAAAGCTAAAGAAGCTAAGAAGAAGCAACATGTCATTGATATAAAAGAAGTCAAGGTTCGCTATAAAATAGATACACACGATTATGAAGTAAGGCTGAAGAATATAAGAAAGTTTATCTCTCAAGGAAATAAGGTTAAATTGGTAGTAATGCTTCGCGGTCGTGAGATGCAACATTCATCACTGGCATTGGATTTAGCTAATCGGTTTATTACGGATTTAGCGAATGATGCTATTACTGTAGAAAAGAAGCCAATGATAGAGGGTCGTAATGTAACCACATGGCTTGCACCTAAATCATAGTGGTAATGAGAGTAAATAAAACTACTTGATTATTAATATTCAGCGGGTACAATAAGAAATATAAAGTGTAGAGCTTGCTCTATTACCTGAAGAAAATTTAAAGGATATGCTGCAATAGCTCCCCCAGTGGAGCCGTGAGGCGAAACGTATAGGGAAAACGTAGAGCTTGCTCTACCAACCCAGTGAAAATTACATAAAATATGCCGCAATAGCTCCCCCAGTGGAGCCGTAAGGCGAAACGTATAGGGAAAACGTAGAGCTTGCTCTACCAACCCAGTGAAAATTACATAAAATATGCCGCAATAGCTCAGTTGGTAGAGCAAGGGACTGAAAATCCCTGTGTCCTTGGTTCAATTCCGAGTTG
>CALUQF010000175.1 GCA_944322835.1 Candidatus Gastranaerophilales bacterium
GCAACATTGCTCATTGTCATAATAGATGAACCACCCAAGACACTCGCATACTTTTGATAGTTCGAAAGTCTTGTGCGGGTCTCTATTGCCTGCCTTTCAAGAGCATTTATTTCGCGTGTTAATCTCTGGACCTGCCAGAATGCCATTAACATAGTAAACCTACCTAACTTTTTCTAACCTTTTAACCTTACATTTATATAAAGTATTTTTCTTTCTAAAAATTGCTTTTTTAGGCTCATTTTGTTAAGATTTGTAAAGGAGGTTTTTTATGATAAAAGGTTTGTTGTTTAATGAGGAAGATACTTGCGGGCTTAATGAGACATTACTTAAAGGAATTAATTGGCTAAAGGAGAATAATTTAAGTAATCTTAATGACGGCAGGTATGATATAGCCGGTGATAAAGTTTTTGTAAATGTTCAAAGCTATGAGACAAAGCTAAAAGCTCAATTTGAGGCTCATAGAAAATATATTGATATACAATATATGATAAAAGGAGAGGAAAAAATAGGAATAGCTAAATATTCAGACTGCTTACCTGTAACTCCTTATGATACGGACAAGGATATAGAATTCTTAACTTGTGATGATAATGATAATTATTACATTTTGCGAGAAGGTGAATTTTTGATTTTTTACCCGGAGGATGCTCACCAGCCTTCTCTTGCAATTGATACGCAAAAATTAGTCAAAAAAGCTGTAATTAAAGTTTTTATATAATGAGGCGGCGGAAACAGATACTGTTTCCGCCATATTTGAGGAGAATCTTATTACGCTGCAAAAATATTTTTTGCATTCATGTCGATTTCAAATGTGTATAATGTATCTTGGTATGGATTCTTTTCGGAAGCCTGATTATTAGCAGAAAAGATATTCCACAATTCACCGAATACAGGTTCCTTTACTTCCTGTTTTTTTGCATGTGTTTTTAAGTACTTTAAAGTTTCTTTTAATGTACCATTTAAGCTAATTTGTGTTGAAGCTTTTAATACTGCCAGCTGTGGATTTGTATAAACTTCTTTTATCTGTTGACTGCTGTCAAATATTGTTTTTTCAATAATTTTCTGTGCTGTTTCAGAGTTAGCACCGCTGTTATTTAAAATATTTTTTGCTGCGTTTCTTAAATATTCTCTGTTTTCCAGCTGGTATGAATAATCCATTGATACATTTAATGCCATATCCCTATTCCTTTTTTATTTTCCCTTTTGTAATATATATATCGGCATAAATTAGAAAAACTTTAGGATTTTGGAATAAATTGTTACAAAACTTAATATTTAATAACGGGATGAAGTAATTGTTTCACCCCGTTATCTTATTTATTTGGCACGTTCGCCCAATTCTTTATCCATAAGGAAGAGAGAGGTTTTGTCATCTCCAAATAGTTCCAAACGCTTGATTATATTTTTGACATTTTGTTCTTCTTCAATTTGTTCATTTATGAACCAGTCTATAAAAGAAAGTGTTGTTCTGTCACACTCTTCTTCGGCAGCTTTAGCAATTTTCATTACAGATTCTGTTATACATTTTTCGTGTTCGTAAATTGTATTAAAAATTGAGGTTATTCCGTTAAACTCAAATTCCGGAGTTCGTATTTGTTTTAGGGTAACAAAGCTGTTTCTCTCTATTAAATAATCGAATAATTTAAGCCCGTGCTCTACCTCTTCTTTTGCCTGAAGCCGTGTCCATTTGGCAAATCCAAATAGGCCGAGTTCTTTTAAATGCGCTGACATAGACAAATATAAGTATCCGGAATAAAATTCCTTGTTGATTTGTTCATTTATAATGTTATTAATTGTATCACTAATCATTTTTATCTTCCCCCCAAAGACCGTGTATGTTGCAATGTTCAATAGCTTCTATATCATCTCCTGCATAAGAAATATCAAATTCCGGAACATCATTCGGCTGAAAATATTTTAGATGTAATTCACTTTTATCTTTTTTATAAACCTCGATAAACTGAATATAATGCTCCATAGCCATCGGGTGGCTGATTACCTGAACGAATTTTTTATTTTCACGGAAATCGATTTTTGGGGCGTGTTTTTCTCCCATTTCGGAGCTGTCGTGCTGAATATTCAATAATTCCATTGCCTCTCCGCAGCATACAAGCTCCCCTGCACCGGGTTGAATTACCTGAACCATATTTCCGCAAATATGGCATTTGTATAGTTGTAGTTTTTCTGTAGACATAATACTATCCTTTCTTTGAACCTTATCATTTTATCTTTTTATAGGTATTTATCATTGCCCCTTATGGTGATTTGTGGTACTATTCTTAGTATGGATAATTTCTTTTCTACTCAGGAAAATACTGAGGATAATTCTTTGAATTCACAGTATGACAACCTTAAAGATAATTACGAGAAAATTTTTATAGAAGCGGCTGAAAGTATCAGAAAAGAAGTTAACGCTTTTAAGCCGGAGGATCCTTGTAAAAAATGTAATATTAAGGATTGCAAGGTAGAAAAAAAAGATATGTTTGCCTCATATCCGCCGGCCTGTCCGTATAGAGACTGGCAGCTAAAGATTTTGACTTTTTTAGCAGGAGATTACAGGCAAAAATTAAAATCTGCTTATAAGAATATGATGGAAAAGAAAAACAATTATTCTTGTAACAGATGCGCTGCATGCTGTAAACTTGCAACAAGCCAGTTTTCTTACGAGCAGCTTAAGCAGCGAGCAATGCGCGGAGATAAGTTTGCTAAGGATTTTGTTTCGGTTTTTGTTCCGTATAAAAACGAAGAAGAAGCAAAAAAAGCTAATCCGGAGTATTTTGAGCTATTAAATAAGTTAGTTGAAGACGAAAAAATATATTACTATTATTGTCCGAAACTGAGCGGGAATTTGTGTTCGGATTATGAAAACAGACCGGATATATGCAAAGATTTTCCGCATAATCCTCTTAAGCTTTTGCCGTCAGAGTGTTCTTATAATGCCTGGAAGAATGAAATTGCACATGAGGCTATGCTTCTTAAGGCCAAAGTTGATATAATTGATTATTACGGGAGCAAACTAAAATAATGAAAATACTTGCCGGAATGAAACTTGAGGAGCTGGAAAACTTAATTACGGAGCTTGGGGCAACAAGATTCCGAGCAAAACAAATACATAATTGGATTTATTCAAAGTCTGTTTCTTCAATTGATGAGATGACAAATCTGTCGATCAAATTCAGAGAGCAGCTTAAAGAAATTGCTGTGGTTACTGATACAAAGATTAAAGTGAAACAGGTTAGTAAAGACGGTACTATAAAATATCTTGTTGAATACCCTGACGGAGAATGTGTTGAAACTGTTTTGATGCGATTTGATAACCGTGCAAACCTTACTGCCTGTGTTAGTTCACAGGTCGGATGTGCAGTTAACTGTTCATTTTGTGCTACTGCTAAGGGAGGTTTTAGGAGAAATTTGACTTATCAGGAAATTATTGAGCAAGTGCTTACTATTCAGAGAGATACAGGATTAAAGATTACAAATATTGTATTTATGGGACAGGGTGAGCCTATGCTTAATCTGGATAATGTTTTAAAGGCTTTAGAGATTTTTAATAGTGATTTTCAAATAGGTGCACGAAGAATTACAATATCAACGAGCGGCATTATTCCCGGTATTAAAAGACTAGCCGGGCTTGATATCCAGTCAACGCTTGCGATTTCTTTGCATGCACCTACTAATGAACTTAGAAGAGAGATTATGCCAATT
>CALUQF010000176.1 GCA_944322835.1 Candidatus Gastranaerophilales bacterium
AAATGCCCAGGGTGCAATAAATCTGCACTCATGCCTATATAAACTGTTGTCATTATTTCTCCCTTTATAGAAATTATAGCATAAATTTGAAATAGATATTTATGCTATAATTAATAACGATTTAAAAAATAGATAATTAGGATAATGTATGAATTTTGAAAGATATTTATTACAAAGAGGGTTTGAAAAATATTTAAAAAGATTAAATAAGAAGTTAAAAAATAAAAAAATAATTGTATATGCTGCCGGAGCTTTATTTCAATTTATTTGTAAGAATTATGATTTGTCAAAACTTAATATTATTGGTATTTCTGATAGAAAGTTTGTACCTGATGATAGTGGCAAAACTTTTATGGGGTACAAAATTATCCCATTAGATAAAATAAAAGAATATAATCCCGATGTTGTTCTTATTGCAATGCAGGAATATATGACAATTTTGGAAGATTTTTCTTTGGGTTTATTTAAAAATACAAATATAAAAGTATACCCTCTGGTACGTGTTTCTATATTGGAATCAATAAAAAAAATTTGGAGAAAATAACTTTGTATATCCCTTATAATAAATTATCTAAAACAATTGCTTTGTTTTGTCCGTTATCTTGGAGGAAAACAATACGTAATTATGGATATAAATTGTCTTTACTACAGAATATAGCATTTGTTAAAAGGAATACAAGAAGTGTATTAAAAAAACTTCGGAACAAAAAAGAAAAAATTATTATTGCTTTCTCTGTATATGATGAAACAAAATGGAAATGTCAAAGTCTATATGATTTTATGAATACAAGTGAAGATTTGGAACCATATATCTTTGTAACTAAAATTAATTCCAGTCAAAGTCATTTTAGCTATTGTGATTCTACTGCTGTAGAAAAAGCTTATAAATTTTTCAAATCAAACCATATGCGTGTTTTGTATGCCTATAACACAAAAAATAATTCTTATATACCATTTAAAGATATGCCTGTAAAACCAGATATTATAATTTATCAGCACCCTCGTTTTCTTGCAGAAAATCAGGAACCGCTGGGATGCTCAAAGTTTGCCTTAAATTGTTATATTCCCTATTTTCTTCCTATATCGAATGAACCTTATCAGTATGAAATGGAATTTCATCAATATGTGTATAAGCATTATCTTTTAAATGATACATTAAAAAATGAATATGCGCCTAAAATGCTTAATAAAGGAGAAAATCTTGTTGCCGCTGGGTATCCGAGTTTAGACTATTTTTATTTGAATAAAGATAAAGTTTATGAACAAAAAGATTATGTAATATATGCCCCCCATTGGTCTGTTGATATTAATAACCATCTTGGCTGGGGAACATTTTTATGGAATGGGCATTATATATTGAAATACGCAAAAAGCCATCCCGAAATACATTGGGTTTTTAAGCCACATCCTTGTCTTGCAGGTTATTTAAGAACTAAGAAGATAATGACAGATGCTGAAATATCAGAGTATTGGAATGAGTGGAGAAAAATTGGCAAGGTTATGGAGAGCGGAAATTACCTCGATATATTTATGCAATCAAAAGCTATGATTACAGATTGCGGAACATTTTTAAGCGAGTATTATTATACAAAGAAGCCATTGATATACTTGTTCAATACTAACAAAGCTCCTAAATATAATAAAATGGTATCAAATATGATGGAGAGTTTTTATAGAGTTGATAACCTAAAAAGTTTAGCTGAAACATTAGATGATGTTGTTTTAAAAGGGAAATACAAATCTATTCAGGGTCGACAAGATTTAGATATTAACAATTATGCTGCAAAAAATATAACTAATGATTTGCTTCAGGATATTTTACGCAGATAAATACTGCCGCTTCCTTTATTTATCGGAAGTTTAGTCGTAATTTGATTGTTTTCAATATATGCACGCATAAAATCACAAAAATATTCTATTGCAAAATCGCTATTATATTGTAAAAAAGCCCTTAATAAAAAAGTTTCATTCCAGCAGCGCTTTTGATGAATCCACTCTTTGGGATATGAAAAATTATTAAAAATATCATGAAAATGAATAATGACTTCCTTATTTAATTACGGTAAAATTAAAAAAAATATTTTTAAGACATCACTGTTCATTTTAACAACATGGCTTGAATCAATAAAAAGAATGTCATTGTCATTCAGCGCTTTGAAAAGATTTAAAGCAATTTCTTGCAGACGTTGCTCATAAAAAGAAACGTTTTCCAGATTTGAACCTAAAACTTTTTTTAGTCTCTTGGGATTTGGCTCTATACAAGTAATATCAATACTGTTGTTAAAGAACTTTTTGTTAATATCCAGCATTACACTTGTAGAAAAACCGGAGCCAACTTCTATAATTCTCTGTGGTTTATTTTTTATCATAATAGAGGCTAAAATATATGCATCATAAGGATGAAACCATATATTATTCAAAAAAAACAAATCTTTGGGACTTTTTTCTATAGGAAAACTTATTTCATCATATATTTTTTCAAAATAATTAAGATTTTCTATTTGTTTTTCAATATTAATATTAATCCCTGCAAATTTTAATTGATTGTCATTTTTATTTTCTAAAAATTCATTAAAATCTTTTCGTGATGGTATAGCTGAATAATAATGTCCTGCCGGATATCGTTCAAAAATAGATTTTGTAGCTTGAGCTATCTGATTATCAATTTCTTCAATATCTTCAGCAGACAATTTGATAATATTTTTTGCTTTTAATGACTTTAAAATGTTTTCCAATAGTTCAGCGTTTGAGTAAGAAGCTATAACATAGTATGAGATATTTCCAGCTTTTATAGCATCTTGCGGAGACAAGATTTTAATATTTTCAAAGCTTCCTTCTTTATATGAATCTATGAAGCATTCAACTTGTATATCCGGCCGTTTTTGTTTTATCAACTGAAATAAATATTTTGCAATGATTGTTGTTGAAAATATCGCAATATTACTGTTAATATTTATTTGGCTTAAAAATTCTTTCATAATTGTATTCCATGATATCATATAAATATAAAAAATAAATTACTGTAAGGAAATCTGATGAAAGAAGTTTTTTTAACAATTATTATACCTGTATATAACTCTCAAAAATATCTAAAAACCTGTCTTGATAGTATTGTAAATCAAAAATTTAATAATTATGAAGTAATTTGTGTTAATGACGGCTCTACTGATAATTCATTACAAATTTTGCAGGAGTATGCTGACAGGGACGGAAGGTTTGTGTTACTCAATCAACAGAATTCGGGACAAGGTGTTGCAAGAAACAAAGCCCTTAAACAATCTCTTGGGAAATTTATATTATATTTGGATTCTGATGATTGGCTGGAAGATGATGCATTAGAAAAAATTTATAACAAATTAATCAATACACCGGTAGACATTCTTATATTTAATTACAAGAAACACTTCCTTGATGGGAGTATAATTGAACAAATGTATAATAAACCATTTTATGAACTCTTTGGAGAGACTGTATTTACAAAAGAACAGGCGAGTAATGTTTTATTGTCAATAAATGCTTTGTCTTTTAAAGTATATAAAAGGGACTTTCTAATAAAAAATAATATACTACACGCTGAAACAAAATTTCTTGAAGATCATATATTTTTTATTAAATCTTTTCTTTTGGCTGACAGTTTATGCTGTCTAAATGCATGTTTGGGAAATTATAGAATTCACCATCAATC
>CALUQF010000177.1 GCA_944322835.1 Candidatus Gastranaerophilales bacterium
ATAACTCCTTTTTTATATAAGAGACAATTTTTCTATAGTGCAAAACGTATTGCTAAATTTATTAACGATAAATATGATCTGTGCTTTTATGAAAATAATACGAAAGCATATTTATTTAAATACATTTTAAATGAATCATATATTACATACATTATGAACAGACTAAAAGTGTTATTTAGCATATATATGGTATAATGGGTTGAGTATGGATTATTTGCAGTTTTATCATAAAATAAATTTGACGAAAAAAATAAAAACGCTTGAAAAAAAATATAAAAACAAACGTATAGTAATATACGGAGCAGGGATTATGGCAAGGATTTTATTCCAAAACTATGATGTAAGTGGACTGAATATAGTAGGAGTAGCAGACCGAAAATATACAGGCAGACAAGACGAAAAATTCTTTGGATATCCTGCTTTATCTTCCGAACAATTGAAAACATTTGATTGTGATGTTATTCTTGTGTTGGTTAAAGATTTTATTAAAATTATTAAATCTCTAAAATATGAACTCTTGCTCAATACAAAAAATGAAAATGTTGTAGTCGATTTATTTATTAATCTTTCATTACTTGACTGTTTAGAGGTATTAATTAGTGAAAAAAACAAAGTATAAAGAGTTATATAAAGAAATACATAATGAATATCGAAATTTTTATGCCACAGTTGATGCCTGTAAGCTCAGACCTGCAACCGGTACGCTCCGAGAATATCAGCTGAAAACATTTAAATTTTGTAAGAAAATTCTTCATCAGTTTGAAGAATTAGATATTAAATATTTTCCAATTGGTGGAACTCTCATCGGTGCAATTAGAAATGGAGGATTTGTACCTTGGGATGATGATTTTGATATTGGTATGATGCGGGAAGATTATGAAAAAGTTTTAAATTTTTGTAAGAAAAATTATATTTCTATTCCTCCAGAAAAAATATGTTTTTTCCCCAATAACAGGTCTAATATTTGGCAACAATTTCTAAAAAAGTATCCAGAGCAGTATATTTATTCTCAAACACCACATCATATTCAAATAATTTACGGAACATGTATTGAAGATGTTGTTAATATAGATATTTTTCCCCATGATAGATATACAAGAAATTGTACTATAGTTGATTATAAAAAATATATAACTGATATTACTGTGAAAAAATATAATCTTAACAATTGGAGTGAAATTCTTAAGTTTTATGAAAAAGAAAGAATAGAAAATCCTATTTTTGATAAAAACAGTTCGAAAATATACTATGGGCTTGATAATATAGACAATTATATTTTAGATAACAAAGGTTTTTTTTACGAAAACATGTTATTTCCTCTTAAAAAGATAAAATTTGAGGATAGTGAAATATCTATTCAAAATAAACCACTGGAATATGCTGAATTGCAATATCAAAATTGTATGAAAATGCCTGCTGATATAGAAATATCTCCTCACATATCCGCCAGACTCTTTATGAATGTTAGCTCTAATATATTAGACAAAATTTCTAATATGATGTGTATCAAATATTTAAATAAGGATAATTTATTTTTAAACCAGTTTATTCTAGATAACATAAGATATAAGTTATTATATAATGATACAGATGCCACATATAAAAAACTTTATGAGGAAATAAAATTTAAATATGAATTTTTAAAATCAATTGCTTTATGAGCAGTCTTGCAAAATATTTGCAATAATATTTTGAGCGCAGTTTGTATGCTCCAGACCTAATTCCTGCAAAACATCTTGTCTGGCCTGTTTTTTTGTATCAAGTTGATTTAATATAATCTCATCAAGGTATTGTTGTAATTCTGTAATATTATATGTTTGATAATAACTTTTCGAGATTTTTTTGACCATATCATTATATTCTGCACCATCTTTTGAAATAAGATGAATACATGGTTTGCCTGTCAATAAATATTCAGTCAGAAACGAACCGCAGTCTGTAATAAGAGCACGTGATTTTTTGAACAAATCAATATATCCTCCAAAATTGCATACAACTCCAATCTCTGCCCATTTACTATAATATTCATCGGCTTCTTGTTTTGTCATATACCCTGATGTATATAAAAATTTGTATAAAACAGGGTGCGGCTTGAATACCCAGTTCAAATCCCTGTGTTTTAATGCGAATTCTAAAACAGCCTTCCCGCTCCAATCAAATGTGGAAAGTCTGATATTATCTCCGCATACAGACCAATGCGGTGCATAAATTACATACTTATCTTCCGGTAATGTTTTATTGGAATAAAACTCATCTAACTGCGGGTGGCCCGCTGCAACTACATTTTGTGCTTTATTTCGCATCTTCTTAGAAAATTCCTGCTTGATTAAGTTATTCAAAACAAAATGCTTGTATACATATTGATGAAAGCGTAAATCGTATTCAATAAACATTTTAGTTGTAGCAATAAAATAAGGTATATAATACGTAAGCGCGAATTTTGAGCATACTACAGGGCCCTGTGTGGTTTCTACATACCACGGGTGCTGGTAGATTATTATATCCGCTCCGGCTTCTTTTATGGGGATAAACCTATCAGATTCTGTATCATAACCCCTTATTACACGCATATTTCTTTTCGTAAAGAAATCATAAACCTTTTCGTATTCTTCATTGGTCTGATAGTTGCAGTTGTCTTTGGGGGCGTTATTTTTTGTAACAAAAATGTACGGCTCAAATCTATCATCACTTTCCATCAAATCATACACGCTCTGTGACTTCCACTTGGTATCATCATATACATAAAAAACGACCTTGAGCGGGAATTTGTTTTTTAACCTTTTTTTTACCTCTTTTACATTCTTTTTAATATAAGCGCAATTTGAGGCAATTTTCATTTCATAAAAAAATTTCTGCCCGAATTTTAGTTTTTTTCCTATTTCTTCATAGTTTATGTACATCAAAGCTTGTCCTGATTTTCCGGTTCGTACTGGAACTTGTATCCGTTTATAAACCCTTTAACGATTGCTTTTGCAAAAACATTCCTTGCCGACCAGTAGGAAGTATGAGCAAAAGCAAACAATCTTCTGCTCCAAACGCTTGAATCGTCATAGATTACGCCAGACGGGTTAATGATTTCCACATTGAGTTTTTCTGCAATCTCTTTATGGTTCATATTTCTGCTTGTCGGAAACCCCAGCGGGTCCTCTCTAAAGTTAACTGTCAGCCAGAAAATTCCATGCTCAAAAATATATTTGGTCATTATTTTTGTACAATAATTGAGCTTATAATCCGGGTCTGCTAAGTCGGAATAAAACAATACAAGCGGGCTTGCGAAATTTACAATCCCTCTGAGCCGCCCTTCCGGCGCACAGGCAAGCTCTGTATAGTCATCTAATTTTAAATAATTCTCCATTAATTTTTCGCGGCTCTGGTTTAATATAACTTCTCCTGATTCAGTCGAAGATGCGATTCCTGCGTAATTATAGGATAGGGCAGAAAGACAGGTATCCTTCCTCGGGTTTTCTTTCGCAAAGCTCAAAAACTTCTCATCAAGCCCCATAGCCTTAAACATTTCTAACGGTTTTATATACCTCAATTTACTTAAAAGGTATTCATAAGTCACAAATGAACCGGCGGAGTAGCCGTATAATATAACATCTCTTCCCTGTTCCGCCTCTTTTTTGATATAAGTATTATGTTAGTTAAGTATCTGA
>CALUQF010000178.1 GCA_944322835.1 Candidatus Gastranaerophilales bacterium
GTTACAAATGTAATAAAAACAATTGAATTTGGAACAAATAATCTTCTATAATTCATTACAAATATTTTATTACAAAAATAATGCTGTCAGATTTATTTGTTGGGTTTCACCCAACCTACTATTTTTTTATAAACTCGATTTCATACCCTAATATATCCGCAATGAACTGCCTGCGCTACGTCGAAACAATGCGAAAAAATCAAGCATCAACTTGAAGTATAACAAACCTACTTTTTAAATATAAAAAATACCGCAAGAACAATAAATAAAAAGCCGACTAAATAATTCCAGCGGAATTGTTCTTTCAAATACAAAACCGAAAAGAACGAAAAAACAGTAAGCGTGATAACTTCCTGAATAGTCTTTAGCTGTACCGCATTATAGCATGTATATCCAATCCTGTTTGCCGGAACCTGAAAACAGTATTCAAAAAACGCAATACCCCAGCTTGCAAGGATTACTATTAAAAGCGGAAGGCTTCTGAATCTCAAATGCCCGTACCACGCAAATGTCATAAATATATTTGAAATTAATAATAATATTATTGGTGCAACATGTCTAAACATAAACCGATTGTAGCACAAATCAATGACAAATAATAAAAAATTTTCAGCTAATTTTAGGTAACAGGACAGTTATCCTTTCATAAGTTCATCATAATCTAAATTATGGGCTCTTGCATACTGTAAAAATTCTTTCTCTTTTTCTGAAACCCTAACCTGAAACTTTAATATAACACCATTAGCTGGTTTTCTTCCGGCGCCGGCTCTGGCACCTCCATGTGAAAATTTTTCACGGTAATAACTCTCACCAGAAAGCTCATTGTACTCACTTTCTGTAATTATTTGTTCATCTGGCATAAGTTCACTTTTTTTCTTCTTGATAACAAAGCCTTCGCTATCTTTTACATATACATAAGTCATTTTAGACCTCCTTGAGTCGTTTTAGTGCAAGTTTTATAAAATATTCCGGCGCTTTTTGAGAATTTTTTTCATATACTAATCCAATTAAAATTATACAATTTTCTTGATATTTAAAAAGAGCCCGAATATCATTAGTTTTTATCTCAAACAAGCCATCGCGCAGATAACGTCTCTTTACAAATTCAAGACCCTTAGTCTCAATGATTTCAAAATCCGATTTTAACGCGTTTTGTTGGTGTGTGTGCAAATTTGCAATTTCTTTTTGCGCTTGTTGAAGTATTTTTATTTTAAATTTCATTGGACAGAACCTATAATACAATTTTAACCTATCATCTTGATTTTGTCAACATATTCAAGTTCGTTTTTATATGCACTTCTGCTAAATATTAATTTTTCCTTAACTTTTTTAATTTTTATTTAAATTCGGGGTATAAATATAATTGTAGAAGATAGGAGGATTTTATTATGGCATTAAAACCATTACAAGACAGAATTGTTATCAAAGTTATTGAAGATACAGAACAAACATCAGGCGGAATTTTTATTCCGGACAGCGCTAAAGAAAAACCTCAAAAAGGTGAAGTAGTAGCTGTAGGCGAAGGTAAAGTAGGCGACAACGGAGAAAGAGAACCAATGGACGTTAAAGTCGGCGATATCATTCTTTACGCTAAATACGCCGGTACTGATATTAAAATGGATGGAGTTGAATACAAAATTCTTTCCATTAAAGATGCGTTAGCGATTGTTGAATAGAAATTTAGTGAATAGTGATTAGTGACTAGTGAATAGATATTATGAACCATAAGGATTTAGAAGTTTGGAAAAAATCAATGGAATTAGTCATTGATATTTATAAAATAACTCAAAAGTTTCCTGATACAGAGAAATTTGGACTAATAAATCAAATCCGGCGGGCTGCAGTTTCAGTACCTTCCAATATAGCAGAAGGGTGTGCTAGAAATTCCGATAAAGATAATTTGAGATTTGTTGATATTGCTTGTGACTCATTAGCAGAAATCGAAACACAGTTATTAATTTCTGTACAATTAGAATATTGTGAAATGAGTAAAGTTCAAATTTTGATTGACAAAATAGATAATATTGGTAGAATGCTTTCCGGATTAAAAAAGCACTTAAGAAACAAAGTATAAAATCTATTCACTACTCACTATTCACTATTCACTTTTTCAAAATAAAATAGAAAAGGAGATATATAAAATGTCAAAAAAAATAGTTTTTGAAGAAGAAGCAAGAAAATCGCTTCTAAAAGGTATTGATGCAGTAGCAGATGCCGTTAAGGTTACACTCGGACCTAAGGGCAGAAATGTAATCCTGCAAAAGAAATTCGGTGCACCGCAAATCGTTAACGACGGTGTTACTATCGCAAAAGAAATCGAGCTTCAAGATAATCTTGAAAACGCTGGCGCTCAGCTTCTTAAAGAAGTTTCTTCTAAGACAAACGATGTAGCCGGTGACGGTACTACAACAGCTTCTGTTTTGGCTCAAGCTATCGTAAGAGAAGGGTTAAAGAACCTAACAGCAGGTGCTAATCCGATGTCTATGAAACGCGGTATTGATAAGGCTGTTGAGATTTCTATCAACAAAATTAAAGACCTTTCAAGACCTGTTAATACCAAAGAAGAAATTGCTCAAGTTGCAGGAATTTCTGCAGGTAACAACTCTGAAATCGGGGAATTGATTGCAGAAGCTATGGAAAAAGTCGGACACGACGGCGTTATTACCGTTGAAGAAAGCAAATCTTTCGGTACTAACCTGAAGGTTGTTGAAGGTATGCAGTTTGATAAAGGCTACATTTCACCTTACTTCGTTACTGACCCTGAAAGAATGGAATGCGTTTTAGAAGATGCTTATGTTCTTTGTGTTAACAAGAAAATCAATATCATCTCTGATTTGGTTCCTGTTCTTGAACAGGTTGCACGTGACGGCAGAGCTTTATTACTTATCGCAGAAGATGTTGAAGGCGAAGCTCTTGCAACTTTGGTTGTTAACACTATGAGAAAAGTTCTTAGAGCAGTTGCTGTTAAAGCTCCCGGTTTTGGCGACAGAAGAAAAGCTATGCTTGAAGATATCGCTATCTTAACAGGCGGCCAAATGTTCACTGAAGAACTTGGTATTAAATTAGAAAATATTACAACAGATATGATGGGTCTTGCAAAACGCGTTACTGTTACTAAAGACGAAACAACTATCGTTGTCGGCAACGAAACAAAAGAAGCTGTAGCTGAACGTGTAAGACTTATCAAGAAACAAATCGAAGCATCTGACAGCGAATACGATAAAGAAAAACTCCAAGAACGTATGGCTAAACTTTCAGGCGGCGTTGCTGTAATCGAAGTTGGTGCTGCTACAGAAATCGAACTTAAAGAAAGAAAACTAAGAATCGAAGACGCGCTTAACGCTACAAGAGCTGCTAACGAAGAAGGTATCGTTCCTGGAGGCGGTGTTGCTCTTATTAGAGTTCAGCAGGAACTTGAATCAAAAATCAACACAATCGCGTTTGAATCAGATGATGAAAAGAGCGGTTACAAAATCCTTATGACAGCTCTTGATGTTCCTCTAAGAGCAATCGCTTACAACTCAGGCGCTAAAGCTGATGTTGTTGTTGAAAACGTAAGAGCAGAAAAAGATGCATACGGTTATGATGCACTTCT
>CALUQF010000179.1 GCA_944322835.1 Candidatus Gastranaerophilales bacterium
ATTTATTTCTTTTTCACTTAAAAGGAGAGGGATATCAATGGTTTCTGTGCGTTTACACCAGTCGGCAATAAGCTGCCTGAGATCTATGGGTATAGGCACCACCTCCTTTTCTTGTTAATACTAAATTTAGCAAGAAAAAGAAAAACACACATACGTATCCTATTAAGATACAAATGTGTGTTTAATACCGATAAATAAATATTTTAGTGCCTATTAAATTGTTTTATAATCCGTTACTCACTCTCAAAAGAGCATACTACTCCCGAAAAAGTGACTTTTAACCAAAGGCTCAGTCGGGTAAATGAACATACCTTTCCCAAGACCTTCAAACTGCTTACCGTTTTAACTGCTTACCATTTTTACGATAACATTATAACACAAATAAAGCGGATTTGCAATGGGTAGTTAAAAAATAATAGTATATTCGAGAAAATATTTACAATGTAGTAATATTTTATATGAGTTGATATTACGATGCATCCACAGTCCCCGAAATATCCCTCACATCACGTTCAACATAGGTTGAAAGATCAGATGAATAGTACATTTTTCGTTCGTGGTAAAGTCCCGACACGATATCTGGCATTGAGCCTTTCCAAATTCGTTCAAATAGGATGAGAGTATCTACTGGAGCGATTTTCTTGCTGATTATCACAGCCTATATTTCTTTAATTCTGATAAATATGTGTTTAGTGATTTTTTGTATTGTCACACATTGCAATCGATTTGAATTATATTTAATATTCCATCAATAATATCTTGCTTTTGCTTATCTTTGAGATATATCCTGAATCTAACCAATTCGTCAATCTTTGCCGTCATAAGCGTCTTTCTTTTGTTTTGCAAATGCTTTTTAAGTTTGCAAATGTTTTTCTTTGGTAACATTTTGCATATTTCTGTTACATAGTTTTTTTGTTTTTCATTCCAACCATATATCCCCTTATCCTCCTCGATAAAAGAGATAAATACATCTGTAACCACATCGTACAACTTTGCTTTTGATATACGTTTGTTTTTATCGTCAAGGGCAGGTGTATGAAAAATCAAACTTAGCAAAAAACATACATCTTTTAAATTTCTTATCTTTTTAGTTTCTTTGATTTGTTTATAAAACTCATCTTGCAAAAAGCTACTCATTAGCATTTTTGAGAAAGCGGTAGGGTATTCTGATTGATGGAGTAACAAATAATTTAATAACAATGCTGCTCTTGTTTTAGCACAACATGTTTCTAAGAAGTCACAACATCTGTTAATTTCTGCTTTAAAAAACATATTAGCGGATTTGGGCTTTTTGCTTGTAAACAAGCCCTGTTTTTTACAACGCTTAATTTCGCATATATCATTGACAGCCTTTGAAACACCCTCTGTCACAAACAAAAAACCAATATTCTGTTTTAGCTCATCGTTGCTTTGAAGCAGTTTTGATATTAGTTTATCCGAAGGAGAGATATTTAGACGGCGTGTAACCATATTCAAGAGAATAAGACTGCTTTTATCTTCGTATGCTAATTGCTCAAATTTTGCAAAATCGACCAGACTGAGAATTTTAGCACTTTCAAATAAATCTATTAATTTCCAATATTCAAAGTCAGTAAACCTTGTTATATATTCATATTTATTTTCAAAACTATCAGTATTCAGTTTAATTTTTAATCCAAACTGCGCTGAATCTCCCGAGAAAAAGCTTTTCAATCCACCATAGAGACATCCTTCTAATTTATACTTTTTAATCAATTCGCTAAGTTCTGCTTGGCAATCAAGATTGCGACGTAATAGTGACATTATTACAATAAGCACAACTTTATTTTTTTCGTTGCCTTTAACGTTTGCAATAAATCCGCCAAGCTCTTTTATAACGGTTTTATTAGATTTGTTGTGTAAAATAGAATTGATTCTTTTCTTTGTATCAGCAAGGCGGATATTGTTGTTCTTTGAATCGTTAATTGCAATACTGAGCAGATTTATATCTTTTTTTGTTAGCATAAATTACACCTCCTCATTAGCGAGAAGCATACCATCATTTAACCAATCTGTTAATTCATATAAAATAATCTTAGCTGCAGAATGACTAAGCTTAGATATACAATAATGATTTCTTTCAAGTGAATTGAAAGATGTTCCTATATTAATCCCGCCATAGCTATTGCCATCAGTGTATAAAACGAATCTATCGTGGATTGGCGATTTAGCTTGATAGAAGTGTATTCCTATATGCCCTTTAATTCTAAGCATTTCGTTTAAAACACTATCTTTTTTTATTTCGTTAATTAGTTCTGTTGTATTTAAAGCCTTATCAGGAGCAGAACAGTAAAATACAATATTCTTTTTATTTGCCGGACAGTAAGCTATAATCCTTAACCAATCTAAATTTGATGATATTCCATTTTTGTCACTAAAATATGAGTCAAATATCCATATCTCATCTTTTGCAACTTCCAATATTTTACCGATTAATTCTGTTGCTTTATCCAATTCCCCCGGTTTTATAAAAAACACCTTATCGTCCGGGTTTTCTTCTTTAATTTGTTTGTTGATAGCGGAAAAGGAGTCTGTGAGAATTTGATCATATTCGTTAATTTTCTCTCCGATATAAGTCTCTCTACCATTTGAATCTTTTTCTATAATATATTCAGTTCCAATCTTTTGCAGTTTAACTCTTTTACCAGGTTCATAGATTTTTGTGTTCAAAAATATATGCCGCACATAACAAATGTCATTTTGATAATAAACTAATTCTTTGTTATGATATATTTCTATATCATGGCTATCCCACAAGCAATTTGGTTGAATTTCTAATTTTTCTTGTGATTCTTCTATCTCTGTTTTTTTACTTGAAACTAATAACTTGCCTTTTTTAAAACGGACAATAACAGTTGAGTCTGCTGGAATATTTTCAAGAACAATACTGTTTTCTTTACTGCAACTATAATTTCGTTGATAACATTTACACACAAAAACATCTCCGCATATCATTGGATTCGTTTTAATATCTATACCAACATATTTATTTGCAAATTCGCAAATAGCCAAATATTCTTCAACGGTAATTTTTAACCGAAATGAGTTATCAACTAATTTGAATATACTTGATGGTTTGTTTAAATATCTATAATGGATTATTTTTGCACAGGCACCATCTCCATATGGATTTATAGACTCGCCGGGTGAAATCAAACCTTCTTCTTTTGTAATCCAATCTTTAATATTTTCAATCTCTTCATCTTCAACAACTGTTTCTGTAAATGACAAATTATATCTGCCTAATTTTTCTGTTTTTTCTATTTTTCTTTTAGACACATCTTTATCTAACCCTATATGAAATAATGTCAAAACAGTTTGTCCTCTATATATTATTTTATCACAAATCATAGGCATTCCTTTCCTAAAAAAGTATTTATAACAAAATACATTTAAAACCTGCTATTTAATTGTACCACATCTTTTTAAAAAATTCTACCAATCATAGCAAAAGGGAGCTGTAGCAAAATGTAGAGTTACAATAGATGTGAGACCGAAAGTATAGAAAAAGTGATTGAGTCATGTTAAAATAATGTTACTCCTAAC
>CALUQF010000180.1 GCA_944322835.1 Candidatus Gastranaerophilales bacterium
ATTTTAACTAACATTTTAACCTCCTTTCCGTTAGTTAAAATACGTTAAAATCTTTAGCCTGTATCTTTCAATGTACAGGCTAATTTTAGCAAAAAATTATGAATAAATCAATGTATTTGCATATGGTGAGTTTAGTTGAGGAGTTTATAAGTTTAGAGGTTTAGGGAAAGTTATTGTTGGGGTAGAATTCAAGAAACTCCAACCTACGAGGCTATTACGCCAGGCGTAATAGCCCTCTCCAAGGGGGAGGGTAGAATTTCTTAGTGAACGTTAGTGAACTTAGAAATTCGGGTGGGGGCTAATTAATAATGTTATTGTTGGGTTTCACCCAACCTACTTTCTGTAATTCCGTGTCCTGTCATTGCGAGAGCGATTAGCTCGAAGCAATCCAGCCGATTAATAACTATTATATTTTAATCTAAAATAAAGTCCAGTAGGGTGAGCAAAGCCTCTTTATATGGGGAACTTTAAGTTATTTTGTGTATGGGGTGCTCACCGATAAATTTTTGATTTAAGTTTTTTGGTGTGCACGCCATAAAAAGTTAAACGTACTTGTTTTCTATTTTATGCAACTTTGCCCACCCTGCGAAATTAAACTGGTAGTTCCGCACTCTACTTTATCTTTTTCGGATTTTCAAAAAGGTTATCCGCAATATCGACTTGTTTTGCATTTTCTAAATAAAATCTTTTATCTTCGAATTTAAGATAAACTGCAATTCCGGACTCATTACTAATACAAGCTTCTCTATACCTGCCAAATTTTATCATAGCACAAGGCTGATTATTAATGGTTTCATTCTTGCGAATGACTTTTGGATTAAAATCAAGTGCGGACATTCCGATAGGTTTTTTCCAATAAACCATTGGCCCGACAATGTTAAGAGCATTTTTATGCCTGAATTCTTCTTCAACAAATGTTTCTTTTATTTTTTTTGTACTTACATTATAGGAATAAAGCTTATCTCCGCCATTATATGAATGGATACTGTGCACACGATTATTTTTATCTAAAAAAATTGTTTTCCATTTATCCCCTTTTATATAGGATTTAAAATAAACATCCCGATTATTGCTATCGGACATTTTTACATCTATGACATACGAAATATTCTTTCCCTGTTTTTGATACAGTCTATCAACTGTAGTAGAACTACTATCACAAGCAGTTAGTAACATACTTACGATTATAAATAACAAAGCTTTTTTCATAAATTCTCTTTTTTTAACACTAAGATTTTATTCTAAGAATCTTCCCATTGTGCGGAATTTATGATATCTTTCGTTTCGGAGTTCTTCTGCTGATTTAGTTGAGAGCTCGTTCAATGATTTAACTATAGAATTTTTCATATTGGCAGAAACTTCTGCATAATCAGTATGGGCTCCTCCCAAGGGTTCCGGGATTTCTTCGTCAATAATACCAAGCTCCAGTAAATCTTTTGATGTAATCTTGAGCGCTTCGGCAGCATCAGCAAATCTTGAGGCATCGCGCCAAAGAATAGAGGCGCACCCTTCCGGAGAGATGACTGTATAATATGCGTGTTCAAGCATCATTACTCTATCTGCAACAGCAAGTCCTAAAGCTCCTCCGCTGCATCCTTCGCCGGTAATTATTGCAACAATTGGAACATTAAGTTTTGACATTTCCATCAAGTTCATTGCAATAGCAGCCCCTTGTCCGGTTTCTTCTGCTTTAATCCCTGGATATGCGCCCGGAGTATCAATAAGAGTGACGATTGGCAGGTTAAATTTGTTTGCGTGTTTAAATAACCTGAGAGCTTTTCTGTATCCTTGTGGCTGCGGCATACCAAAATTGTATTCAAGATTTTCTTTGGTAGTTTTACCTTTTTGGATTCCGATAATCATAACGGGACGTTCGCCGATTTTGGCTAAACCGCCTATAATTGCTCTATCGTCCATTCCTTCTCTGTCACCATGAAGTTCTATGAATTCATCACAGATAAAATTCACGTAATCTAAAAATTTTGGGCGTTCAGGGTGCCTTGCTATTTGTAATTTTTGCGATGGTTTCAATTTTGAATATAACTCCTTTTTATAATCTTGAGCCTGACGTTCAAAGTTTTCGATTTGCTTGTCCAAATCCATCCCTGATTCTTCGCTCATTTTTTTAAGTTCATCAATTTTTTTTTGTATTTCAACGATTGGTTTTTCAAAGTCTAAAACTGTTGCCATATCTTTTTATACTCCGTGCATATTTAAAATATTAGCGAGTGTTTTTCTCAAATTCTTCCTCTTGGATACTATATCCACCTGGCCGAATTTTAAGAGATATTCGGCCGTTTGGAAATCTTCTGGAAGTTTTTGTCTGATTGTTTGTTCGATGACTCTTCGTCCTGCAAAACCGATTCTTGCACCTTGCTCAGCAATAATAATATCGCCTAAAGTTCCAAAGCTTGCGGTAATCCCTCCGAAAGTCGGTTCTGTCAGCAGGTTAATATATAACAATCCTGCCTCGTCTAACCTGCCTACAGCACAAGATGTTTTTGCCATTTGCATAAGACTCAATGCGCTTTCCTGCATCCTGGCACCGCCGGATGAAGTTATCGCAAGCATCGGGAGCTTAAGCTCCAGTGCTTTTTCCATAATTCTTGTGACTTTTTCGCCCACAACGCTTCCCATAGAGCCGCCCATATAGTCAAAATCCATAACAGCGACAGCAATTTTATGTCCCATAATTTGCCCTATACCGGTGATAACAGCTTCGTCTAAGCCGGTTTTTGCATGGGCTCTTTTCAATCTTTCCGTGTATGGTTCAGTATCAATAAAATTCAAAGGGTCGCAGGGCAATACATTTTTAAACATCTCTTCAAAAGAACCTTCATCAAACAACTGCTTAATTCTTGTTTTTGAATTAATCCTAAAATGATAATCACAATGAGGGCATACCATTAAATTATCTTCTAATTCGCTTTTGAGAATTTGAGAGCCGCAATGAACGCATTTTGCCCACAATTCCGGCGCCTCCATATCAATGCCCTTCATTTCTTTGGCGCGTCTTTCTATTTGCGCTTCGCGCCTTTTATCAAACCATTCCTGTATTGTCATATATACACATCCGATTAATTATTATCAATTTACTTCTCTATTTTACACCAAAAATCTCAAAAGGGAAGAGTGTAACAAAACTCTGGAATTTAAAATGTAGTTATTAGCGCCGCGAACGTGCTATGCGTAAGCATAGCGATAGTGAGCGTAAAAGTGCCGTCAAGCCTGCAGCAGCCATTCAATCTACGCTTCTTAAAGCGTTGAAAACAGCTGCTGTTTTCTTCTTTTGATGCCAAAAAGAAGAAAAAATGAAGAGAAATAGATATATAATTTAAGGTTTGGAATTAAGGCAGAAAAAATTCTATCCTGATTTACTTTTGCAGAGTATAATTATTGGTGCGTCAAAACAATACACCTACAGGCTAAACTATTTTTCGTCATTCTGAGGCTCGTACGCGCCTCCACTACTGTCCAAGATAAATTTATAAACAAACATCGTATACTACTACATATTTGCAATTGCGGAATATTA
>CALUQF010000181.1 GCA_944322835.1 Candidatus Gastranaerophilales bacterium
TATAACATCAAAATTGACAGGATTTTTCAGATGCTCATAATATTTAGGAGCAAAGTCAATCTTATGGAGAGAGCCGTTTTGTCTGCCTTCAAATGATTTATCTATGTTACTTACAATCTCATCTGTTATTTCGCTTGTTGCCGGGCCTGCATAATCCGGAATAAACTTCATTCCCAGATATTCCGGCGGATTGTGAGAAGCCGTAAACATTATAGCGCAAGCGTTTTTAATTAAGGCATAATATGCTAAAACCGGAGTCGGAACTACTCTAGAGGAATAAAACACATTAAAGCCCTTGTTTTTTAATATTTCGGCGCACGCAAGCGAAAACTCTTCTGCCTTATTTCTCGGATCATAACCAATAAGAACAGATTTATCAAAACCAAAATTATCAGCTACATACTTACCTATAGCAAGCGTAACTCTCTCTACATTTTCCTCTGTAAACTCTTTCCCAACAACAGCTCTCCAGCCGTCAGTACCAAATTTTATCATCATACCTCTTAAAAAAGCGGATACATAATATCCGCCTTTTTCTTATTCTATACTACTTAGCAACTTTCACATTCATATAATCAATCGTATAATCCGTACCTTCCGCGGTCTGATTAAAGATTATAGGAATTCTTGCTGTTGTCTTGCAGGCTTTCACTGTCCAAATCTCATTCCAAGTATTATTAGCTTTTGCTTTACTTATTTCTGTATTTGCAATCTTAAAATCCTGACACCCTTGTTCCGCAACTCTAAGTGAGTAATAATAAATCGGCATCATAGCTTCTGCCTGGAGTTTTGAATCAGTAATAGTTTTCCCCGGAAGCGGCAAGGTTTTATCAAAATTGTATGCAAATACTGACGCTGTAGTCAATGCCATCATTAATAACATTATTTTCAATTTAGACATAGGATAAGCTCCTTTCATTACTCGTAACTATTCTTTGTCTGTTAATCATACCATGAAACTTACGGTTTTTACAAGCATTACTTATTTGAATCAAACATTTGCTTAATACCGTCAACAGAGCTTAGAATACCTGTAGCTTCATACGGCATGTAAACAATTTTATTGTCCTTTCCGCTTGTAATGGTTTTCATTGTCTCCAGATATTTCATTGCTATCAAGTACTTATCAGGCTGTCCTTTGTCGGCTAAAGCACCTATAATTCTCTGAATAGCTTCTTTTTCACCATCAGCTTCAAGAATTCTTGCCTGCGCAACACCTTCCGCCCTTAAAATATTAGCCTGTTTTTCACCTTCTGCACGGTTAATTGCAGCTTCCTTTTCACCCTCTGCCTTTAATACTGCGGATTTCTTTAAACCTTCAGCCTCTAAAATAGCTGCACGTCTGTCTCTTTCCGCCTTCATCTGTTTTTCCATCGCAGACTGAATATCAGTAGGAGGCATAATATCCTGCAATTCAACTCTGTTAACCTTTACGCCCCATTTATTAGTAGCTTCATCCAATCTCGCACGAAGTTCATGATTAATTTTATCGCGTGAAACCAAGCTCTCGTCCAAATCCATTTGGCCTACAAGGTTTCTCAAGTTTGTCTGTGTCAATTTTTCAATTGCATCCGGAAGATTCTGTATTTCATAAACTGCAGACTTAGGATCTACAATCTGAAAATACAAAAGCGCATTAATACTTATTGAAACATTATCTTTTGTAATTACGTTTTGTCTCGGGAAATCGTAAACAGCTTCTCTTAAATCAATCTTGGTTCTTTTTTGAATAATTGAATAAGTTGTTCCGTCAAAACCTTTCTGGGTAACTTTCCAATCAATAGCTCTCGGAGCTTCGATTACAGGTATAATAAAATTGAAGCCGGATTGCAAAACTCTGTCGAACTTACCCAATCTTTCAACAATTACAACTTCTGCCTGCTGTACGATAATAACACCTTTAGCAACAAAGACCAATGCTAAAACAATCAAAATAATTGATAAAGTAAACATAAACTCTCCCTTAATTTTCTAATTTTGTAACATACATTATTAAACTTTCGTTTCTTATTATTTTTACTTCAGCCCCCGCGGGAATAACCGATTTATCTTCGCTTCTTGCTTCCCACCTCTCATCATAAATAGAAATTACGCCCTTGTATTCAGAAATTTCTTCAACAACTTTTGCGACTCTGCCAATATATTTATCTTCAATCCCTGTCTTTGTCTCTTTTGTATTTTTCTTCATAATTATCGGACGCAAAAATGCAAACGATAGAAATGATAATACAAAGAATATTAAAACAAGCGCAAATTTATTTGCAATATAAACAGATGCCAAAGCTGTTATAAACGAAGCCAGAGCAAAATTTAAGAAAAACATGCTGGGAGTAAAGATTTCTAAAATAACAAATCCGACTCCGACTACACATAAAAGCTCCCACAAAGGCATTATTCTTCACCTATAACAGAATTAATTTCAGCAACCATCTCATCAGCATCAAAACCGTGAACCTTAGCTCCTGCTTCTAAATTTTCAAAATGAGCAGCCGCACATCCGATACATCCCATGCCATACTTTTGAAAAACAGCAATAGCTTCCGGATGCTGCTGTACTATATCCATAATCCCCATTTCTTTTGTGACTTTTGCCATAATATACTCCTTATTCTTGACTAATCTAAATAAATCGTTAAAAGATTAATGCCATTATACCATACAAAAGAAAGGATTTAAATATGCAATTTTTTAAAAATTTCTTCAAGCATGATTCAGTAATCGGGCTCTGCGGATTAAAGAAGAAAACGGAATACGTCTATATTGATATTCCGAAATCATACAAAAAAACATTTATTCAAAATACCGAAAATAATTACTTATTATTGTAACCCAACGATTTATAAATATCTTCCTTTATCTTGTTCAAAGTTGAAAAACAGCTTCCCCACATAGATACAACTGACGGTCGTTCAGAGCCTTCACAATTGGTTTTTTGGAACAAAACTTCGCCTTTTGAATTTGTATCAAATACGAGCTGTTTATCAGCACTTATATAATCACCCAGGTAATCTAATTTTCGTTCTTTTATTTCTATCTGTGACAGAACTTCATTCATAGAATAAATCTTATCCGGATTAATTTTACCTTTTTTAAAATCCTGATGCGCTTTAGAATCAGCTAGACAGTCACGAATATTAAGTCCGGTAAATTTTACAATATTTTCAATCTCTTCATTACCTCCATATTTTTCATATGGAAACTCGGGAGTTTTAGTATCATGATAGCTGTAACCCAAAAGTTTACCTGATTTATCCCTTACAGGAGAAAAATTATGCACCCCCCGGGCTCTGTCCGTTACAAGAGAATTATAAGCACCGTAAATATAATCTTTCTTATCCAGTCCTTCTATTGTAACAAAATGAGCTTTTGAAAGCCCGAGAAGATTTATTCTTTGCTGTTTTGTCTTACGTATATTTTCTAAAACAGCTTTGACTTTTCCCTCCGGATCCTGTCCTTTTGCAATAAATCTGTACAAATACGGAGTTTCGGACGTTTGGCGGAAAATATGCTTAATTATAGATCGGAA
>CALUQF010000182.1 GCA_944322835.1 Candidatus Gastranaerophilales bacterium
AGATTTCTATTGCGCCTTCTTTAATAAAATAATAATTCTGCATAACCGAGCGTACACGGTGAGCCTGACTCATTGTGGGTTTTGAAGTCATCATATTGTCTGCCGCATATGTTACAATAATTTGTTTTCTCTGCTCCGGTGTGTACATTCCGGCCTCTGTCAAAATATCAAGCATTGCAAGAGATATCATATCAGCCTTATTCTCTTCAATAATTGATTTGTATTTCCCCAAACCCTCTGTTCCGGATTTCGGTCCGAGAGAGTGACCGTTTTCATGTCCTACCGTGAACCAGTGGTCTGCTTCATCGTTATAATATTTATGAAGCTCCGGATTTAGGGTTGCATCAAGACGTTTTTTCATTTTTTCTTTAGCGTCCTCGGAAGTTATAAGACGGATTTGTCTGTGGTAAACATTTCTTCTTCCTCCGTCAAGTTCTTTGATTGATAGCTTGTCATCATTTGGAAGGTTTTCTGCAAGCGTAATTCCTGCCCTGAACTCTCCGACATCACCGGTTACCGCAACCAGATCCGCATCAACCATCGTCTGCTTGGAATCCTCTCCGTCCGGATTAATATTCTGGATATAATCGTCTTTGAACGGCATATTTTGTGCCATTAAAGGTAAAAACTTTTTAACATTTAAGATTGCGTCAGTACCTTTTTTATTAACTATTCCGACTCTGCCTCCGAGAAAGTCTTTAGCCACAGGCACAATACCGTTTTCATCAAGAAGTTTTTTGAGCTCCGGATTCTCTACAACCGTTTCTGTCAATTCATCTGAATAATTTTCTCTTGTAATCGTAAATTCCAGAGGTGTATCCTGTAATGTAGCCCACTTTTTATCTGCATAAGCGTCCAGCATCGGGTCAGCTGTTCTAAGGGCTTTTGCCTGAAGTTTCAAAAATTCGTTAAAATCAGCATTTGTAGAAACTTCTGAAGCTTTTTCCAATTCTGATGCCATAATTGCAAAATCATCTCTGAATTTGTCAACATAATCCGTTGCAACAAGCTCGTTGCCTGCTCTTTCTACTACAGAGCGCTGGTTAAGAATTTTTGCAACCTCATCAACTTTTCCTTCTTTTAACATATTGATTAAAATCTGGTGGAATTCTTCTTTTTCTAAGTCTTGCGGGTAAACACCTTTTCCCGGACGCATAGAAACCCCTTTAGCCAGCTCTATCATATTGCTTTCTCTATCAAGAGAGCAGACTCCTTTTTGTGCATCAAAAAGAATCTTTGTGAGTTTTGCCTCCTCATTTCCTTTTTCAATCTCACGATTTAAATATTCTTTGAAAGGCAGATTATTAGGATTATCCAGCTGCATATTAACCTTATCTAAAACAATTGCAGCCTTAACCAAATGTTTCAAAGCCTCTTTGTCGCCGTCTGCAAGCGCCAAATATTCAGGCGCATCAACCGCAAGCATTTTTTTTGTGGTCAAATAATCCTTATGTGTTCTTTTTTCCAATTCTTCGTGTGAAAGATTTAATTCGTAATCATTTTTGCCGATATTTGCACTATTAATCATACTCATTTTATCAAGCTCCTTTACTAACTTATTTTCATCAGGACAACTTTCCGCATTACTTGCGGAATTTTTTTTATTACTTCTAAAATTCAAATAATTTGTACTAATTCGATTAATTGGGTTAATATTCATAGCCTGATTATATCACAAAATTAAAATCAGACAGGTAATTAACATTATGTTTGAAAACTTTTATTTAATTTATCCAGAAAAACTTTTGCGGCAGGAGTGAATACCTGATATTTTTTCCAGACAATATCCAGTCCTGATTCTAATTTAGGGCTTAGGGGGCGGAAACATAAATTGCTCTCTAAAGAGGTATCGGCAAGCTTATCCAGTGTTATTGCCACTCCTACGCCTGCTTTTACTAACACTGTTGCATTATATACCAGATTATACGTTGCAGTTATATTCAATTCGTTATATTTCTCTCCGAACCAATCTAAGAAGCCGCTGTCTCTTGAGTATTTAGGAGTCATCTGGCGTGAAGCGATAAGAGGTATTCCGCATAAATCGTCAAGCGTTATATTCTCTTTTTGCGCAAGAGGACTGTCTTTTCTCATAATTACTCCCCAAACATCATTATCAGGCAGCCGGATATTATCATATTTGGACAAATCAATTGGCTGGATTAAAGCTCCGAAATCCAATAAACCTCTGTCAAGCTTTTCAATAACATCTTCAGCATTACCCGAATGAATATGGAATTTTATTGCAGGATATTCGTCCTGTATTTCTTTTATAATCTCTGCAATATATTTCATAGAATCGGTTTCTCCGCCTCCGATATAAATATCTCCGCTTACGGTATCCGAAATCGACTGAAATTCTTCTTCGGTTTTTTCTACCATATCAATAATTTCTTGCGCCCTTTTTCTTAAAATCATACCTTCGGACGTTAGTGTAACCTTATATTTACCCCTAATAAAAAGTTTCTGCCCCAGTTCTTTTTCCAAATCCTGTATCTGTCTTGTTAAAGTCGGCTGGGTAAGATGAAGAGAATTTGCGGCCCCTGTGATACTGCCTTCTCTTGCAACTGCTAAAAAATATTTCAAAACTCTGATTTCCATATAAGCAGATTAGCATTTTGAATTATGCCTGTCAAGTATTTTTAAATATTTAATATAAGTATTTGCTATTTTTGAAAAATCGTAAATAATGAATAGTATAAGGTTGAAAAGTTTTATGGTGCATGACAAAGATAAATTTCTGCAAAATTTAAAAGATGCTGATTGCAAGCCGGATTTAATTTCAGAGTTTATGAGACTGGATGCGGATAATGACAAAACTGAAATTCTAAAGCTGCTTTCGGGACACAGAAAAACACTTTTAGACAATCTTCATATGCGCCAAAAACAATTAGACTGTCTTGATTATCTAATCTACAGCATAGAGCACGAAGTTTAGAAATTTCGGGAGATTTAGTATATGAAAAATAAAATTTCAAATCAAAAATATGACGAAGAACGGTCGCTATATAATATCGTTGATACAGAGGTATCAAATTGTATTTTCGCAGGGCCGGCGGACGGGGAATCCATATTAAAAGAGTGCAGAAATATTCTTGTGGAAAATTGTTCTTTTTCTCTGAGATATCCGCTCTGGCATGCAAAATTGATTATACCTGATGCTAACCATGTTGATTTATATGACAATATGGAAAAAATTCCTTTTGATAAAATTACAGAGTTTTATAATACTTATTTGAAATAAAAATTTACGACTCAACCATAGGCGGAGTTTTTAAAAACTCCGCTTTTTTGTTATAGTTTATTTATGTTTTATACTAAAAAGGTTTTTAAAGAGTATGGAGAATTAACATTATCTTCCGATGGAAAGTTTTTAACCGGCTTGTGGTTTGAGGGGCAGAAATACTATCCGTTACTGTATTCTAACGGTTGGGAATATGATGATACATTGGAGATTTTTTCACAAACTTTTGATTGGCTGGAGCGGTATTTTTGTGGTTTGCGTC
>CALUQF010000183.1 GCA_944322835.1 Candidatus Gastranaerophilales bacterium
GAAATCCTTTGTATTAAACATATCTTTTGCCATAGAAACATATCTGGATTCATCAACGTCCATCAAGGCATAAGCCTTCATATTATGGAAGAATATAAAATAAAATAACACACCCAGTCCAAGCAGGGTAAATATTTCCTGATGTTTAAATACAAATTCTTTAACTTTTTGCATACCTAACCTCTCCGCTTCGTTTTTCAGTCTAGCATAAAAATCAAATAAAAAAACTGTTGTAAAGTTTTGAATTGATAAATTTTATATAAATTTAGATATTTTTTAAATAAGCTTTAAACTCGCCTAATTACCATTATTCTGATGACAATTACGGTTATTAAGTGGGTCCGAAGAATCTCGTTGGAATAGGACATGAGCTTTATAAGAGATTTTTTGGTGCTTACGTGCCTCAGAATGATGGTGTGTTGATATTAAGCCCGGCTTTTGGGGTGTAATATGTGTTTTGGTACATATATTACTAATACTAAAACCTCCTGCGTATTATTGCAAGAGGTTTTAGTTATTAGAATGATTATTATTAACCTAATCCGAATGTCGGGGCTGAATTCTTTATTTCTTCGCTGCAAGCTTGTTTGATACTATCGAGTCTTGCTCTTGCATCGGCTAATTGAGTTTCACAAGATGACATATCTAAGTCAATGTCAGTTTCTTCAGCTTCTAATGGTAACAATGCTGCGTTTTGTTCTTCTTCAAGCTGTGCCTTATATGCTTCTGTCCAAACTGATACATTTGATTCATACTGGCTGGACATTTGCTGTGCCATAAATTGAGCCTGTGATTGATTAGACTGCGCCATACTTAATGACATCATAAAGGCTTTATATTGTTGTTCAGTAATATCGCCATTGCTGCCATATTTGCCTTTTACAACTTTACCATCTTCAGTATATTCTTTTAAAGTGCCTGAACAGTATTCTTGCATTAGCTTATTATAGTCGCCTTCTCCAAATTTAACTAAGGCCGCTTTGCCATCACTGCCTTTTTCACCAACAGGAACTCCGCCAGCTAACAATTGACCGATCCTGCCAGCAACAAAAGAGGTAATACCGCTGTAACCACCCATAGGGTTGAACATCTGATTTTGCATGCCCAATCCCATACTGTTAAATATACTATTCTTAGCTTGACTTGCCCAGAGTTGTGCTTGTTTTTCAGCGTTAGTTATTTTACTTGAGTACATCTTTTGTACTTTTTCAATATTCTTAGCTATCCGCTCCTTACGGCTAGACAGCTGAGTCTGCCGTAAAGTTAATTTGTTAACTTTACGTTGAAGCCTCATTTTTTCATATACTAATAATAGGAATGCCATTTTGTGCTGTCTCCGTAATTTTTTTATACTCTTATATATATTAAGTATATTTTTCGTTGAGAATTTCACATGTTTAACAAAATCGTTACAATTCTTTACATAAAATTTAGTTACAAAAATTTACATTAATAATATAATATTTTTGTGAAGTATAAAAAACTAACTAGGGAACAAATTTTAATATCACTGGATAGACTTACCAGATTTAAACAAACCAAAGAAAAATACTTAAGAGTTTTTTTTGATATTATCAGTAATAACTTGCTGGAGCCAAAATATAAAAGAAGTGACCTTGAAAATTTAAAGGCAGAGGAAATAAAATTTTATATTGAGGAAATTTTCAATAATTCTATTGATAATGTTAATACAGATTTTAGTATTAATAAAAAATTGATGGAATATGAAAATTCTGTTTTTAAAAATGATGAGTTTACAAACCGGCTTTTGGATAACAAAATTAATTATAAAGGCGCGCTGAGTTTTATTGATACTCACTCTGTTGTTAATCTGAGATGGCTAAAAAGCCTAAATGATGCTAATAATCTGGTTCAAAATCGGCAAAATCATTACCTTAAATTCCCGATAGAGAAAGTTATACTGGTAGAGGGACTTACTGAAGAGATTTTATTACCGGCGTTTGCAAAATTTCTTGGGTATGATTTTTACAGGGAAGGGGTGCAAATTATACCGGCCGGAGGTAAAAATCAGGTCGTTAAGATGTATTATTCTCTATTAGAAGAGCTAAAAATCCCTATATTTTTGCTTTTGGACAGAGATGCCGAAGAAAATATAAGTCAAATAAGGCCGAAATTACGGGAACAGGACAAGATTCACCTTGTATCCAGCGGAGAATTTGAGGATATGCTTCCGGAATCACTAATAATCAAAGCTTTTAACTCTCTTAACAAAAATTTTAGCGCTATCACGGAAAGTGATTTTCAAAAAGAGCTTTCGCATGTTGAGAATCTTGAGTTGATATATAAAAACAAGGGGCTTCATGAGTTCAAAAAAGCTGATTTTGCCAAGCTGATAAGAGAAAATATTACAGAAATAACAGATATTTCACCGGAAATTTCTGAAATAATAAGGGAAGTTTCCTATGGGAATAAAACTCTTGACACTAAGATTTGTTCTTGATAATATTAGTCACGTGGGTAGTCCACACGCCGAAATAAAGGTTGTAAACAAATTTAATACAATATGCGCTTGTAGCTCAGCAGGTAGAGCACTCCCCTTTTAAGGGATAGGTCGCGCGTTCGAATCGCGCCAAGCGCATATTTTTTCGTTTATGCTAGTTTAATTTAGCCTAAAAAACGCCTAAATTTTCCATTCTTCTATAACAAATTTTGCTCAGCCTTTTGGCTAGGTTGTATAATATATTTGTTTGATTTAATATTATACAATATAAAGTGTTTAATTCTGCTGTGTGAAAGGGTTGGAAGAATGGAATTTATCGAAAAAATCAATCAGCTTAAAGATCGTGTTGAGGCATTAAAGGATAATTTACAAACAGAAGAGGCTACTAAAAATGCGTTAATTATGCCATTTTTAAGTGCTCTAGGCTATGATGTTTTTAATCCGTTGGAAGTTACTCCTGAATATATCGCGGATAGCAGATTAAAAAAGGATGAAAAGGTCGATTATGCAATTATAAAAGAGGGAAAACCTATTATTTTACTTGAATGCAAGAAAGTCGATAATGATAAATTAGATGTTAAAAAGCATGCGGGACAATTATTTAAATATTTTACTGCCAGTAAAGCTAAATTTATTATTCTAACCAATGGTATTGTTTATAAATTCTTTTCTGATATAGAGGAGCCTAATGTTTTAGATAAAGAGCCATTCTTTACTTTTAATCTTTTAGAATTTAAAGAGAATCAATTAGAAACTCTTGCAGAATTTTGCAAAGAAAACTTTGACCTTGAGAAGGCCTATTCAAATGCGGGGGATTTAAAGTATATTAGACAGTTTGAAGAAGTCATAGAAAGTGAATACCGTAATCCTTCTGATGATTTCGTAAGGTACCTGCTTGATAAATCTGGAATTTATGATGGAGTAAAGACTGCAAAAGTTATTGAGAAACATAGAAAAACTACAGTTGAAGCTTTTAATCTATTTATGTCCAAAGTAATGAAAACATCACTTGACTTCAGCCTAGCTTCTAAATCT
>CALUQF010000184.1 GCA_944322835.1 Candidatus Gastranaerophilales bacterium
AATTTTTATCATTAATTCAGGAGGTAAACTATTTAACTGATTTATAACATCATATTTTTCAAACTCATCATGCTGGAAAAATTGAGCCAAATCATCTTCTGAAAACATCATAATAACTTCTTCCAAAGGAAATGCCCCCATTATAACTCTTACGAGTTCTTCTATGTCAACTTCCATAAGCATTTCAAGAAGCTTGTCTTGTGTAAAGAAATACAGTCCCATAACCAAATCTTCCTGATCCAGCATTGGAAGGATTGCCTCACGCATTTGTGAATTCATATTGTGCAGAAGAACAAATTTATTTTCTACATCAGCCAGTTTAAATACCTTAATAAGTTTGGCAGGAGAATTATACATCTCTCTTGCATAATTGATTGCCTGTGTATTACCCTGGGCAGCTTCCGCCTCAATGATTTCATCTACTGTTTTTAAGCCATAGTCCTGTATCATGCGTGATGATGTAATATTCATACGCTCTGCAAATAATTTCATATTTGTATCAAGTACTATAGCCATTCGCTCTCCTTTAATAAGCTCTTATATATATAAAGTATATTCTTTGTAAATAATTGCCTATTTATTAAGATTTGTAACGATTTGCTTTATATGATATAATAAAGACTGTTATGAAACGGATTATACTTATTTTAACATTATTTTTGTTTTTAATAAACGGTTATGCTTATGCTGCAACAAAAATATCAAAACAAGATTTGACAGTTCCGGCCGCAGACGGGTTTAGCATAAGAGCAGTTCTTGAATACCCGAAAATAAAAGGGCAAAAAGAATATAGTACGGTTGTACTTCTGCATTCTCTAGGTTACTCTTCCCAGTGGTGGGAAACACTTCCGGCGGATTTAATGAATCAGGGATATGCTGTTTTAAGAATTGACCTAAGAGGACACGGAAGAAGTATTTATAATTCAAAGCTTATAAGAACATCCTGGAAGAGTATGACAAATAATGCTTTTGAAAAATATCCGGATGATGTGGTAAAGGTTATAGAGTATATAAAGAAAGAAAACAGCAAATTAAGTTTCTTTAATAACTGGGCGATAGTTGGCGCTGATATTGGCGGAAGCAGTGCAATACTGGCTTCAGATAAATTGGCGGTTAAGCCGAAAACTATTGTGCTTTTATCTCCCGTTGTTGAAACAAAGGGGCTTTATATTCCGGTAAGCTTAGCTCATCTTGATAATGTTGATATATTTTCAATATCAGGAACCGGAGACAGCTCAAGTGTAGAAGCGGAGGTTTATTTGAAAAAATTTGCACAGGCAGCGTTTGTAACTTATACATCCGAAGCTCGTTCTACAGGCATGCTTTTGCTTAAAAATGATTCCAGCCTGGCTAAAATTATTGCTACATGGATTAATCAGTATTTAAAATAATTCTATAGATTTGCTCCGTTGCTATTTTTTATTTTATCAAGTGCTTGTTTTGTACCTTCATAGTTTCTGCAAAGCTTGATTACAAACTCTATAGATAACTTATCCTGTTTTATTGCATCTTTAAGCTTGTAGATTTCGGAGAGTTGAAGCTTATTAATGTCAGCCTCTTCAAACAAATATTTCTTTAAGAGCTCCTGTGATTCTCTATCTATACCTGCTATATTATGCTTAAATGCAAACCAATTGTACAAATGATATATGAAATAATATTTATTTATTGTTCCTTTTGAAAGTATAAACATTTCATTTGTTTTAAAAGCAGCCTTTTTTGAAACTACAAGAGATAGATACAAAGCTCTCATGCCGGCTGCCGGATATATAAAACCCTCATTTTCTCCTATGGGATTAAGAATGGAAGAAGCCTTATCTATATAGTAAACCGGAGTTCCTTGAGCGGAAATATATTCCAGAATTTTTTCCGGCTCAAAGTCGTATCTTTTTAAAATCAAAGTCAATTCTTCTTCAAATTTTTGTTTTTCCACATCTGCAAGCGAACTTAAGTCAAGCAGACACCCGTTTGAATATCGACGTTTTCTTTTTGAGGTGTGTTTCGCCCCAATGGTTTTTGATAACCGATGGCGCAGATATTTTTCCTGGATTGATAAAATGTTGTAAATAATATTCTTAAGCAGCTTCATATTCTTCTTCCATATTTTCTATTTGATTTCTTGCAGCATAGCACAAGTTGTTTCTGTTTTCTTTTAATTCGGGGATATAGTCTTTGTTTACGATGGAACATATATAAACAAAGGCGCTGTCTGAACAATTTTGAGCTATTTTATTAAGTGAATTTTTATCATAAGATTTTATAACTGTTGCTAATAAGGGTCGCAGGTGCTTGAGATTCTGATTATCCAAAATTGCTGTAATTACATCGGCCTCACCGTATTCCTTTATTGCTTCTTTTATTCCGCATTCTTTTATATTTTTGGCAACTATTATAGGATTGGAAGATTTTTGCGTTATCGGATTAGTAACTTTGCTGTCAGAGCTGCCGGCATGTTTGGTTTCTTTTGTTTCTTCTTCTTTTTCGGGCTGTGAAATATTGTTTTTTCTTTCCTGCTCAAAACTTAATGCCTCTGAAATCGGCTCTGTACTATCTTTTGAAGAGGCTGTATTTTTTGCCTTCACGGTTTGTTCTCCGGCCGCTTTTATCTCTTCAATCTTAGCGGCTATTTCTCTATATTCGCTCTTTGTTTGAAGCTGCTCTTTAACATTTTGGGTAACAATAGCATAATCACTATATTTTTGGGCATCGCTGTCCCATTTCGCCAGGAATTCAGCTTTTTGCGATGTTGTCATATTTACGTTATTAAGAGCACCTTCTCCGATACCTTGAGCCATTGCTGTATACTGCTCAGAACTCATTATTGCAAGAATTTCTTGTTCTTCACTGCTAAGAGCCTCACCTCTGGCTTGTTTTGCAGCTGCTCTTTCATAAAGGTCTCTGTCTTTTACATAACTTTTTTGATATTGCATAGCTGCTTCTTGAGATTTATAACTTACGACAACGGTATTATAACCTTTTAAAGATTCCGGCTTAACCTCATCTCCAAAAGATTTGAAATCCTTAATCAAACCTTTGGTGAATTCATATTTTGCATAATCAGCAGTTTCGGTTCGCTCCGCATCAGAACATCTGGTCTCCAGAACACTCTGCGCACCCCAGCTTATGTCATCTGATTTTAAGATTACCATTGCATTCATTGCAGTTTCAGATTTAGAATGTGATGCTATACGCATAAATCTGCCTTTTTGGACTAAACGGTGACGTGTTTTTATTTTGTCTGCCGCTGCATTTTGCTCCTCTTCCGGCATTTCTTCCACTGCTTCAAGTTCTTGCGCTAAAGCTTTATCGTCAGAGACTCTTTTTGCGCGCAGAACTGTTCTCTGCTCTTCAACAGAAAGTTTGTCAAAATCTTCGCCTAATTCTTGATACACATCGCCAACAGCATTATCATATTCTTCAGCATCTTTGAAAACTCCGCTTGTTAAGGCTTCATATACAAGCGAACAGAAACCCAAAGTAAGCTTTTCAGTATTT
>CALUQF010000185.1 GCA_944322835.1 Candidatus Gastranaerophilales bacterium
AAAAATAATTATGGCAAAAAAAACAAAACAAATAAAAGTTAAACTGTTAAGAAGTTTGATTGGCTGCTCTGAAGCACAAAGAAAAGTTGCTCAGGCATTAGGTTTAAAGAAAACCAACCAGGTTGTAGAACACAATAACAGCGCTACAATTATGGGTATGGTTAACAAGATTTCTCATCTTGTTGAAGTGGTTGAATAGGATTATTCGTGATTCGTGAATAGTGATTCGTGAATCGGGAATAAAATAATAAAAACGGCTCACGAGTTTCGGCTCACGAGTCACGAGTTTACAAATAAAATAGTAGAGGTAAATAAAAAATGACAAATATAACACTAGAAGATTTAAGACCTGCAGAAGGTGCTACAGGCAAATCAAAAAGAGTTGGCAGAGGCCGTTCTTCAGGACACGGTAAAACATCTTGCCGCGGTCATAACGGTGAAGGCCAAAGATCCGGAAGAACTTCTAAAAGAGGTTTTGAAGGCGGACAAATGCCGGCTTACAGAAGACTTCCTAAATTGAAAGGTTTCCAGATTATTAATCAGCGCAATTATGCACAAATTAATGTTGGCAGATTGGCTGAATTAAATATTACTGAAATTTCTTTAGCTTCATTGAAAGAAATTAAGAAGGCTCACCCTTCTTGCGACGGCTTAAGAATTTTAGGCGGCGGTGAAATCAAGAAAGCTATCACAGTTAAAGCTAACTATGTAACACCATCAGCAAAAGAAAAAATTGAAGCAGCAGGCGGAAAGGTTGAATTAGTATAATGGCAGGCGGACATACAGGCGGCATGAGAATGCCTACAACGGCAGATTTAATGTCAATGTGGAACGCATCAGGCCTGAAAGAAAAACTTATTTTTACTTTCGGAATGCTTGTTCTTTTCCGCTTCGGGATTCACTTGCCGTTATTCGGTATAAATAACGAATATTTTTCAAACTTAGCAAGCCAAAATAATATTCTTGGATTTTTGGATTTGTTTTCAGGCGGTGCTCTGGGTAAAGTTTCAATATTTGCTCTGGGTATTGGACCTTATATTACATCTTCAATTATTATGCAATTGATGGCTGTAATTATTCCGGCGCTTGAAAAATTACAAAAAGAAGACGGTGAAGCCGGCAGAAGAAAACTTTCTCAATATACAAGAATATTTACAGTTGTGCTTGCAGCATTTCAGGCAATAATTTTTATGGGATTTATGGCTCATACAAATGCGATTACAGCGGGAGTAAATCATACGATGTTTTATATCTCCTCTGTGCTTACTCTCACGGCAGGCTCTGTGCTTGTTATGTGGATGTCTGAATTGATTACCGAAAAAGGTATCGGAAACGGCGGTTCTCTGATTATCTTTGTAGGTATTTTATCCGGGATTCCTCTGTATTCTTCAAGAACAGCACAGATGGTATCCAATGATTCTGCTCTTATGTGGGGGCTGATATTACTTCTTGCAATATTCTTTGTTACGATGGTTTTCATTGTAATTATGCAGGAAGCAATCAGAAAGGTTATTATTGTTAACCCGAAAAGACAGGTCGGAAATAAGGTTTATGGCGGGGTAAATACGTTTATTCCGTTTAAGCTTAATCCGGGCGGGGTTATGCCTATTATCTTTGCGGTTGCAATACTTCTTTTCCCGTCTACTATATTGAGCCTTGTAGGACAAGCAAATCTTCCGGCTGGTTGGGTTCAGGACTTGGTTCTTATGCTTAATAAAGTCTTTAATCCGAGCGGAATTACGTATTATGCAATATATTTCGTTATGATTGTTGCTCTGACTTTCTTCTACGCTTCAATTATGCCGAATATGCAGCCAAAAGAAATTGCTGATAACCTGAAAAAATACGGTTCATCAATACCAGGTGTAAAACCTGGAAGGCCGACCGCAGAAGCACTCGATAAAATATTAACAAAAACTACATTTATCGGTGCAATGGGGTTAGGTATAATCGCACTTGTTCCGGCGTTTGCAAGTTATATTACAAGAATAACGACGCTTCAAGGGATTGGTGCAACATCTCTAATCATCATGGTCGGTGTTGCTCTGGACTTGATTAATCAGGTTAGAACACATCTGCTTGCAAGGAATTATGAAACATTCCTGAAAGAGTAATTAATAATAAAATATAAAAGAGGGGCGGATTTTTAAATCCGCCCCTCTTTTTGTTGGCAAAAAAAATATTCTTAGGCTGATAGGGCGGACAAAGCCTCATATAATTAGACAGTATATTGTATGTATTTGGGCTAACCAATAAATAAAGTATACGCCGCGAACGTGCTATGCGTGAGCATAGCGATAGTGAGCGTAAGCGTGCAGGCAAGCCTGCAACAACCACTCAAACCTCGCTCGAAAGAGCGTAGAAAACAGCGGCTCTTTTCTTCTTTTTTGCTTCATTTTTTCTTCTTTTGATGCAAAAAAGAAGAAAAAATGAAGAGAACTAAAGTTATAATTTGAGATTTAGAATTGAGGTAGACTTATGTTTTTACACCTAGCTATATGAATAAATTTGCAATACTAGATTCAATACTTATAGTTTACCTTTTGTTAAATTTTGTAACAATTTAAGAATATTGTATTTTCTAATGACATATTTATAATATACTACTATTTATTATTAAGGAGTGTATAATATGAGAATATCTTCAATCAAAGAAAATGGATTCCAATATGGCAGGAAACAAGATTGCATTAATCGCAATAGTATATCTATATCTTTAAAATAAAACAATAGGAGGTACTATGCTGCGTATAGAAAATACAAATAACATAGTATTTATGAACAATTCTCAAAACAAACATAAAACTGCTTCTGAGCAAAAAGATAGTGATAATAAAAATAATACAATGCTTTTATCTCTAGCGGGACTAGCCTCTATTGGTGCTGCTCTTGTTGGAATGGCAAAATGCAGAAAAACAAGTTTTGAAGATGCACTGGTAAAAAACGGAGTGCAGATTAAAGATGGCCTCGCAACATTAATAAAATCTGGCGAGAAATATACAGGCAAAATCGAACGGTATGTAAATACAAAAAAAGAAACTGTTCAATATATAGATGGAATTATTACCGAAAAAATTTATCATAATGCTTTAGGCAGAGAGCTGGAAGGGAGTTTCTATAAAAATGGAATTTTAAGAGTTTCCGTTGGCAATGGAAAGGTCTATTCTATGACAGAACTTGATAAAAATAACAAAGTAATAGGTCACTATGACTGTAAGTCGGGCGGTCAAAGTAAGTTTGAAAATGCAAGAGATATGATAAAAAAACTAAGAGATTAGAGTTTGACAGCAGGCTAAAGGGCATCAAAACGACGCTCCTCACTTTATTAGTCCAATATCAGTATAGGCCCCCTCCCCGAAATCAGAACGAAAGTTGGGTGAAACCCAACAATAACATTATTAATTAGCCCCCACCCGAATTTCTAAGTTTCGCCCTGTGGCTCAACTTGAAATTCTACCCTCTCCCGCAAGGGGCATTACTGTC
>CALUQF010000186.1 GCA_944322835.1 Candidatus Gastranaerophilales bacterium
TGGAATATGAGTACAATGAAAATTATGAGGATGATTTGTATTGGGGAAGTAGCGTTTCAAGATACGATGAAAGATACGCAAGAATCTATAAAAAGTGTAAGACTATCATAGACAGATTGGAAGGCGGTTCATCTGCTATTGCTAAAACGGCCGATGACTTGAAAGGTAAATTTTCAAGTGAATATATGTCTCAGCAAATAGAGTTAATGGTTTCTATGCAGTCAACGAATCCAACAAATGCTATTGGACTTGCAAAAGAGCTTATAGAAAGCTGCTGTAAAACGATTTTGGACGAGTTAGGTATTGAATGGAGTAAAAATGACGATGTATCTCAGCTTACTAATAAAGTAATGAGTTCATTGAGCTTGTTACCAGCCAATATACATGAGACAGATCAGGGGGCAGATGCTATAAAAGCCGTTTTAGGAAATTTAAGGGCAATTCCGACAAAGTTGGCAGAGATCAGGAATCCATTTGGTAGCGGACATGGGAAAAGTGCATCTTTTCAAGGACTGGAAGAACGCCATGCGAAGCTGGCAGTTGGAAGTAGCATTACATTCGTTGATTTTATCTGGAGTACATTTGAAAACCAGAAGTAAATGGGAATAAGGTGATATAATTCAAAAAATTTCAGTACCCCCTGTTCCTTTTTAGAAAATATCAGAATTTGCAAAGATACTACAAGGGACAAATGGACAATGGGTTACTGGTTGGAGTAAAATTATAAATTAAGTAAAAAGCCGAAAAGACTAAAATATGAGATTTTATTTATGGATTTTATTTCCTTGTGGTAGGTAGTCCATAAAAATGGAATTATGTAGTAAAGGATGAATAGTATTGATAATTCAGATGCAATTAAATGATACAATTAGAGAAATATGCTTACCTAGTGAAGTTCTTAATATTTATCCAAAACACTGCGAGTGGGTTGAAAAATGCATAAGTGAAAGCAGGACATGCTTTCTTGCTCAAGAAAATCAGACGCCTATTGGATGTGCTATTGTTAAAATAAGCCGAAAAAATGTTGGTTTACTTAAATTGTGTTTCTTGTATATGTTACCAGATTATAGGCACAAAGGTTATGCAAGAAGCCTCATAGCCGCTATAGAGGAATATGCAATTATTAATGGATTAAGCGGAATTTACACAACTGTGAATCCTAAAACAGATTCCGTAGAAAGATTTATTTCTTCATGTGGCTATAAAAAAATTAGCAGAACAAAATATGGAGATATCGTTTTTCAGCGAATTTTTTATAACTAGCATTTAGGAAGGAGTTAAAACGTGAAAGAATTCATTCAAAGTAATAGAATTGTGTATGATGCTCTGGCGAGAGAGTATGCTTTTCGGAGAGATAATTCGGGACCGTATTCAGAGGATACAGAATATTTAGGATATTCGCTTTTGAAACATATTTCTGATCGTAATCATTTACAGGTCATGGAAATTGGTCCTGGCGCAGGACAGATTCTGAAATATTTTGAAGATAATGGTTGTCGAACGATTGGAGTTGAATTATCTCAAGAAATGTGTCAGCTTTGCCGAATTCAGTCGCCAAATAGTATTATAATAAATGGAGATATATGTGAAATAAATTTTTGCATTGAGCAATTTGACCTGATTTATATGGGAGCAATTATTCATTTATTTCCATTGCAGGACGCCATTACGTTAATGAAAAAAGTATGGTCATGGCTTAAGTATGGTGGCTACATTTTTGTTAACACAACCTGCCACGCTGAATCGTATGAAGGATATTCAAGAAAGCAAGATTATCCTGGTGAAGTTTATAGATTTCGAAGATACTGGAGAGAAGATGATTTTGAGCGATTTATATCTGATAGCGGCTTCTCTGTTAAAGAAAAGTTGTATACAGACGAAAAAGATCGTATGAAAAAGTGGGTAGCTTTAATAGGAAAAAAGGAGATCATACATAACAATGGAAAAATTTAAACGCATTGTTCTAATAATAGCAAGTGTTTTGTTCGAACACATTACACTGTTTGCTACAATAATAGCAAGTGTTTATATCCTTACGAAAAGCCAACTAGAAGTGTATGATAACAATACATTACTCTTATGGATTATAGGATTACTTGGCTTGATTGCAACAGCAACAGTAAGTGAGAAATATTTTAAACTGTCTAAAATTGCGAGGGGAATAGAAGATATTCAATCATCCATAAAGAATAGTGGCTTAAGTCTAGATGAACTTGTATTCACTAGAAAAGAACTTAAACCGTTAGAAGTTAGACTGTCTGAAGCAAAAAAGATAACTATTACAGGTGGTTCTTTATATAGATTATCAGATGAGTATTATGCTTTTTTTGAAAGCAAACTAAGAAATGGATGTCAATTAGAAATTGTAATGGTTAAGCCTTATTCAACCGCTGCTGATCTTTTGTGTGACAATGTTGTGTATGAAACAAAGGATTATAAGCAATATAGCTTTAAAATTTTAGAATCACTCCAGCGTTTTTTGAGATTAAAGCAGGAATATAACTCCAGCATTTCAATTCGACTGACAGAGAATGTACCTCCGTTCAGTTTAATAGTTACAGATGAAGATTCCTCAGATGCATCGATTAAAGTTGAATTATATTCATATTCTGTTCCGACAAGAGAAAGAATGCAATTTGAAGTTACGAGGGAAGATGCCAAGAGTTTTGCTTTTTTTATAGATCAGTTAATTACCATTCGAAGAGAATCGAATGAAATTGATATATCTTATTCTTGTATTTTACCATCAGAATCAGCATTGGATCCGAAATAGGGGTATAAACTTTCATATATGAATAATGGGCTCTTTATTATAGGGAGGCGATCTTGCTGACAGATGTGTTATATCAGAGATAGTATAAAGAGATAGAGTAATATGACAAACTTAAGAAGGTATCTAAAAGCGAAAAGTTGAAGTGACGATTAAATTATTTGGAATGAGGCTGATTGGAGTAAAATGATAAGCAATAAAAAACCATATTATTTGGTAAAATTTATTGATAAAAAATGGGCAGATAAACTTATGGATGGCGAAGTGTTCATGAGAGCTATTGCTTGTTTTGGAGACATTTCAAGCAGATCTTCAGATTCTCAAAATGAATTTCGTGGAGATGTATTAGAAGGTATTAATTATTCTTTTGATAATCAGTTTGGCTTGATTGATGTGCTAACATATAGAGAAAAAATTTATTGTTTGTATGCGTTGGAATTTGATGAAGAAACCGAGAGCCTCATTAAGCCTGATCAAAGAATACTTGAGTTTGGTAATACTGCAGTAATAATTCACAATACGAATGAATTCCTTCGTAGAGTTTGTTATGCTATGTTGGACCGCTTTAGAAATGATTTTTGGACTTCATTTCAGCGGGTTAAATATGATGTCAATTTTTCTGTAGAGCAGCCATATGATGAGTTTTGCAAGGCATCTTCATATGCATACCAAAATGAATTCAGAATTGTATTGG
>CALUQF010000187.1 GCA_944322835.1 Candidatus Gastranaerophilales bacterium
TCTCTGGCGAGAACTTTAGCGGTTAGGGTTTTACCGTTACCGGCCGGACCGTAGAAAATTGCGCCATCAGGAATCGCTGCATTACCGATTTCCTTTTGGAGCTTATCAAGATTTTTAAGCGGTCGGACGTACAAGTCGCGCAGACGCTCTTTGATTTCCGGCATACCGCCTAATTCGTCAAGACTCATCATTTCCCCTTCTTCAACAGGAATTCTTTTGAATTCAGGGGTATCATACATTGCTGTTTTATTAAAATCATCAACAGGTACAATTCCTGCCTGTTCTGTGTATTCTGAAATCATACTCCTCAATGTTTCAGCCTCTACCTTTGCCTTATCCTGTGCAACAGTTCTTCTGGCGCCTTCTTCAAGGATTTTTTCCATTGCTGGATAGTTAAATCCTTCTGTCTTTTCGGCCAATTCAGTTATCAGCTCTTCTTTGTTCAAATCTTCAAACAAAGGTTTAGTATCGAAATATTGGGTTAATGTTTCTTTTCTTTCTGCAAAATCAGGAAGTTTCAAATCCATAACTTTATCGAAAATTCTTAAATTCAGGAATTTTGAATCAATAGCGGATTTGTCATCTGTAGTAGCAAAAAGTAGCGCACCTTTATCCTTGCAATTTTCAACAGCCAGAATAAAGTTTTTCTTCTCCATATCGCAATTTGAGCCTGTTGTAAAGAACTTATCAAAATTTCGTATCAAAATAATTGTTTTTTGTCCGCTTGTTTTATATTCTTTTTCAATATCATTCAGCATAGGCTTTAATTCTTCAGGATTCAAAAGCTCTAATACCGGCATGTCTGTTTCATTAGATAAAGCTTTTACCAGATTAATCATATCCTGCTGTGACTGAACTAAAACCCCGTTTGGAATATCTATATCGTTTGCTTTAAGAGTTTCATTCGCGCTCTGTGTTTTAAGAGGAATTATAACATTTTCTTTTAAATCATTTTTTATTTTATTCATACCAATAATTTCGTCAAAAGTTTTGGGGTCACTGTCTGTTATTTTTAACACATTATAGTTTGCAAAAGACTTAGGGAGTTCTTTTTTTGTTTTTTCTGTCGTTTCTTCAAGCTTTGCCCCCTCTTGTTCTTCAGGCACATCTTTAGGTCCTTTTAATTTTTCAAAGAAATTGATTTCTTTTTTCGGCTCATTTTCTTGCGGTGTATCAGCCGGCTGTGCTTTCGGAAGAACTTGAGCCGGAGTAACTTTTACAGGTTCTTCTAAAAATACCTGAGCCGCAACAACTCTTGCATCTTCCAATTCTGTATTTCCCGATTTTATCGGGTCAGTTACCTGAGCTGCATTTTTCCAATCAGCTGCGTCTGATTCCGGTTTCCCGTGAACTCCGGAGGAAACCTTCGCACCTTTAGAAATCAGTAACTTTGCAATAGTTGGAGATTTTGCATAATCAAGCATAGTCTGACCGTTTATTTTCAAATTAATTAAATCCTTACAAACCTTCGGCTCCTCAAGAATTTTTGCAATAGTATTTATATGTCCTTCTTTTACTATATGGAATAAAAGCGGCACCCCGTCTTCCTGCGGTTCTAATATATCAAAATTTGGGTTAGAAAATATTACAGTCTGCAGATACTCGTCAGAAATCGGATCTGAAAGAAGGGGGGCAGATGGATTGGGGGCTTGGGGGTAATACTCCTTACCCTTATACTTACGAGCGATATCTGTTAAGGCTGCATCAACCATTCTTCTGGCTTCAGATTCAAATACACCGTATTTATCTTGCGGGTTTTGCCTATTGATATAATAATGTTTTATAGGGTTATAATGATATATAGGGTAATCCACATTATTTGATCTTTGTGGCATATTTGTTTCCATAAGTTCATCATACATTTTAAAACCTTTAGACAGCAACAATTCTCTAATTATTGGAGACACTGCAAAATGAAGCAGAGTGCCATTACCAAATTTCATATTTTTTAAATCTTCACAGATTTCAGGATCTGATAATAATGCTGATAATGTTTTGACGTATCCTCTCATAACAATATTTAATATTATATCCGCATTTGCACCGGGAGCAAATAAGTTAGCATCAGGATCAAACATTATATATGCCAGCAGTCTCTCATCTTCAGCTAAATTAATGTAAATTTTGTTTTCTTCTGAATATACATCAGAGGTCACAAATATTGGCTTATAAACCCTGTTTGCGGCGCTAACGGCGCCAGAAAAGTAGATCGGGCATTGCTCGACATTAACTGTTAAAACAGAGGATTTGTTTTACTTGTTATATGATGTATATTTTAATATTGGCCCCCACCCGAATTTCTAAGTTTCGCTCAAGCTCAACTTGAAATTCTACCCTCCCCCATGGAGAGGGTAAGCTGTACGCTAAGCGTGTCAAGCTCCCTCTCCTTACAGGAGAGGGCTGGGGTGAGGTGGCAGACAAATCCTCCGGCTGGTTTTATTTCAATAACCTCTCCACGGGGGAGGTCGTAGCTGTGCGAAATGTGGGTGAGCTACAGATACGGAAGGGGGCTGATTTTTCATCCAATCAGTTTTTTTATTACAAACTTAACTTATAAAAACTAAAACATTAGTACAAAAAATTAACCTTCTTTAACTCTTCCAGCTTTTCCGGATTATCTGTCTCAAAATAAATTCTAAGCAAAGGCTCTGTTCCGCTTGGACGCACAAGAATTTTTGTATTAGCTCCAAGCATTAACTTAACCCCGTCTTTTGTATCAACAGATGTAACATTATATGTACCAATATTTTTAAGGTATTTTACTTTTTCCAAAATCGGTTTAATTTCTTCTTGGTTATCTAATTTTAAATCAACCCTATCAGTGTAAAATCTGCACCCGGCAAGGTTATACAACTCTTCTTGAAGCTCAACCAATGATTTATTTGAATAAGCCATCGCCTCTAAAATAAGAAGATTTGCAAGAATTCCGTCTTTTTCCGGGATATGCCCCAGAATACTTAACCCTCCGGACTCTTCCCCGCCAATAATAACCTGATTCTTTCGCATAGCCTCACCGACATGCTTAAACCCGACAGCGGTTTCTATTACATTTACCCCAAGCTTTTCTGCGACATTATTAATTAAAAGGCTTGAGCCAACAGTTTTGACAACACTGCCCTTAAAGCCTTTTTCGAGTAAATATTTAAGCAATATTGCAATAATTTCATTAGGAGAGACATACTCACCGTTTTCGTTTATTACTCCAAACCTGTCTGCGTCACCATCATTGGCAAGCCCGATTGCATTTCCGTCTTCTTTTACTTTCAATATTAGTTCTTTCAAAAATCTTGGCTTTGGATCCGGCATTCCACCCCCGAATTCTGTATCGTGATACATATGTAAAGTCTTATACGGAATATTTTCATTATCTAAAATCTTATCAAAATAACCTATTGAGGCCGAATAAAGCCCGTCAAAAATTATGTTTTCACTAAAAC
>CALUQF010000188.1 GCA_944322835.1 Candidatus Gastranaerophilales bacterium
CCTTATGCTCCTAGTATTACCACAATGACAATACCGGTAGAAGATATCGGAACAGTTATCGGACCTGGCGGAAAACAAATCAGAGCGATTATTGAAGCTTCAGGTGCAGAAATTGATATTCAAGACAGCGGTGTTGTAACAATAACTTCAAACGACCAAGAAGGCGCTCAAATAGCTAAGAAAATGATTAAAGACCTTACTTTTAAGCCGGAAGTAGGTATGGTTATCAAGGGTAAAGTTGTTAGAATCATTCCTATCGGAGCTTTTGTAGAACTTGGCGGCGGAAAAGACGGTATGGTTCATATCTCTCAAATCTGTCAAGAAAGAATTGAAACAATTGAACCGCATGTTAATATCGGCGATGAAGTTATTGTTAAGGTTATCAAAATTGATGACAAAGGTAGAATTAACCTTACCATCAAAGGCGTAACAGAAGAAGACAAAGCAAAACTAAATGCCTAAATAAAAAGAATAAAGAGTGCGGTGCAAAATTATATTGCACCGCACTCTTTTATTAAACCTTATTGTTTAATGTCTATGATTTGCTTAAGATCAAAGTATTTATCTGCACCTAGTTTTATACTTTTTATTGCTGCCTGCACCCTATTACATACACCGAGTTTTTTATAAATAGATGCTACATGGGCCTTGGTTGTGTGATTAGAAATAAATAATTTTTTAGAGATTTCTTTATTATTTAACCCTTTTAAAAGCAAAAATAAAACTTGTCTTTCTCGCTCTGTAAAATTTTCCATAGATATTCATCTTCCTATTCTTCGTGATGCTATATGTAATCTAGATCTTATTTTCTTTGTACAATATATGTTCAAGCGTGTCTATAAGCTCGGTGGCTACTTTTTTAATAGAGATTGAAATATTAAGTTTTGTAACAAAATTAATCTATTGTGAAATTACGTATATTTTAAATACTTTATATATATAAGATGGTATTATAGGAAGACGTAAGATGGCACCGAATTTCGATTTAACACAAATACAATCAACACTAAACCAAGCAATGAGCCAATTAGGCTCCATCAATGGCAACACAGGTGCATCTGTAAGTGGAAATAATAATTATGTTAACAGTGTTTGGGGTCTTGTAGAAGAAGGTCAAACAGCAGTTAATGGTAATGACGAACAAAAAGGTCAGGCAATTGCAAATATAGTCCAAAATTTGTTGGGCATGCTTATGAGCTTGGGAACAAATGAGAATTCTAAAGCTACAAAAGAAGTTAAACAAAATGAGAAAAAAGCTACGGATTTAGATAAAAAAGCTGACGAAGCTTCTCAAAATACACAATCTAAAATTAATGAAATAGTTGCAAATATTGCTGATAATACAACAAGTATCAGTAAGGCAATGGAAACTATTCAAGAATTGGGCGGAGATAAAGGCCAGATTGCAGAGGCTCAAGCTCAGCTAGAAGAACAGCTTGCTATCATTGAAGAAAATAAACAGATTTTAAATGATGGTGTATCTTCACCGGAGGCTAAAGAAGCAGCTTTACAAGCCTTATTAGGTGCAGCTTCTGCTATTAACGGTTTAGTAGAATCAATTGGAGAAATCCAAAAAGAAATAGAAGTTCAAAATGGAATTGTTGAGACCTCTTCAACTAACGTCACAGGATTAGTTGAAGAATCTGTAAACCAAATTTCAAATGGTCTTCAGGCTCTTCAAGGGTTTATTCAAGATGGTGGAGTTCAGAGTGTAACAAATACAACAAGCAGTGTAACAGGTGCAGCAAATAAAACCGTAGGTGCTGAGGCAACTGCAATGGGCAATGCTGCTAATTCTAATATCTTCACAAGCGCTGTTGGTCAAAAACTTATCAGAATAGGTTCCGACCAAACTTCTGCAGGTGGCACACGTATACAAGGTTCTGTAAACACCCTTTCTGCCTTAACTAAATCAATTGGCGAAATGGGCAGTGATTTGAATAAGATTGCAAGTTTTGCTAATTCAGTTGGCGAAGTTGGCAACAATTTCACAGCACTTGTTGGTCAGTATCAAGCACAGCTTGAACCTGTTATTACAGCAACCGGTTCCTGGGCTGCTGTAGCAGAAGCTAATGTTCAATTTGAAGAAGCGATTGCTGAATACCAATCAAAATCAGGTTTAACAGTTGAAACACCTTGGAGTGAAGGTTCCAAATCTTCAGAAAGCTCTTCTTCAGAGGGAACTACTCCTTGGGCAGCATATGCTAATAATACTTCTGTTTCAGGTAATGGCGAACAGACTCCACAAACAGACGAAATAAAATTTGAATTTGATACAAATATCTTTAGAGATGCTTTTGAAAAACAAAGTGCATAAATATTACGTGAAGGGTGAAGTGATATTATAGAGAATCCTCACTTGCGACTCATCAGTTTACAATGATAAAAACAAAAGATATTTAGATACAAAATAGCAATTCAATGTAACACAATGAGTATTGTGTTACATTGATATAAAGTTTTTTGGTCATAAAAAATTACTTTTTAAAACTAAAATGTAAAGAAATTGTTACAAAACTCATCAATATAACCCCTCACCCCGGCCCTCTCCCGCAAGGGGAGAGGGGGCTTTAATGCGCTAAACAAGCTTATCTCCTCGCCCCTTGTGGGAGAGGAAGCAGCCGTGCTTGAACCGTTAGATGAAAGCTACGGATGCTGGAGAGGGGGCAAAATTCAATTTTTAACTTCTCCTAAACTTATAAACCTCTAAACTCCTCGACTTTCTACTCTTTCCGTCTATTCTATCCGACTTAGAAGTCCACGTATTATGTTACATTGAACGTTACTTAATACTCATTCTGTTACAAAAAAAGATTATTTAGGGGAATATTATATAAGCAATGGAGGATGTTTATTGTAAAGATTTTATAAAGCTTTTTTAGCGAGTGTATTTTATACACTCGCTAAATTGTTTTTATCAAGCGGATTTTAGCTTTTTTATATAAAATTTATTCACTAAAATACGCTCTAAGCTTTTATTGACAATAATTTCCATTTGTGTTGGAATGTTGGTATAGCCGTACTTAAAAAAGGAGATTCTAATATGACAACGAAAACAAAAAAGGACGTTGACGCTTTAGAAAAATCTCTAAATGCATCAAATGTAGTTGAGACACTTGATCAGTTAGAAGGTTTAATCTCAAGAGTTAACAAAGCACAAAAGATTTTTGCAACTTTTTCACAAGAAAAAGTAGATGCTATCTTCAAAGCAGCTGCTGCAGCAGCCGACAAAGCACGTATTCCGCTTGCAAGAATGGCTGTTGAAGAAACAGGAATGGGTATTCTGGAAGATAAAATTATTAAAAACCACTTCGCTTCTGAATACATCTATAACAAACATAAAAACGCAAAAACTTGCGGAATTATTAAAGAAGATAAAGTTAACGGTATAAAG
>CALUQF010000189.1 GCA_944322835.1 Candidatus Gastranaerophilales bacterium
ACTGCACAGAATACAGCAACAACACCGTCTAATACACGGAGTGAACGTTCAACTTCGATTGTGAAGTCAACGTGGCCGGGGGTGTCAATAATGTTAATCTGGTGTCCTTTCCATTCAGCTGTTACAGCTGCTGATTGGATTGTAATACCTCTTTCTCTTTCTTGTTCCATAAAGTCGGTTACTGCTGCACCATCGTGTACTTCACCGAGTTTGTGGGTTTTACCTGTGTAGAACAGGATACGTTCAGTTGTAGTGGTTTTGCCGGCGTCAATGTGAGCTGCAATACCAATATTTCTGATTTTTTCTAATGGAGTTTTTCTAGCCATTGTCTTAGTTTCCTTTATATTTTTTAACTACTACGATACTTACTGTTGCCAGTTCTTAACCTTACTTATAAATCTTAAGTAAATGGCTAGTCTAATTGTCACATAAACATATTTTCTAGACAAGTAGCAGTAAACAAAAAGCTCCGAGAAATTTAGCGGAGCATTTTAAAGCAGAGTAAACACTGCATTAACAACATCGCCTACGGTTTTAATTTTTTTGAATTCGTTTGGCGGGAGCTTTTTGTCGGTAAACTTTTGCATACGAACAGCAATATCAACAGCATCAATACTATCTAAATCCAAATCTTCAAAAAGATTTGCATCCATTGTTATATCATTCTCATTGATTTCTAATTCCTCAACAAGAATATTTTTTAATTCTTCAAAAATTTCTTCCTTAGAATATTTAGTTCCCATTGAGTTTTTCCTCTACGTATTTGCTGAGTGTATCAATTGAATAGAAATATTTTTTATTTTCTTCTTTATTAGAGCTCATTGTTATATTATATTTTCTTTTTATTGCCATACCGAGTTCAAGCGCATCGATTGAATCCAAGCCCAAGCCTTCCCCAAACAAAGGCTCATTATCTTTAATATCCTCCGGAGATACTCCATCAAGCTCTAATGATTTTATAATAAGTGTTTTTAGTTCGTTTTTTATATCCATACCGATATTATATCATAAACCATACAAAGATTTCTCAATTTGTTTGGTAATCTCTTTTTTTGTTACAATTTCGCTTTCGGATTTGAAATCCTCTATCTTGATTTCATCGCACATTTCAAGCTCAAATGTAACCGTTTTTTCCCCTACTGCATAAAAAGGCTGGTTTATAAACAAGAAGTCTTCATCAGTAAACATTCTGATTGGAACAATATTTTTCCCCGTAGAAACCGCCATCAGAGCAGCTCCTTTTTTGATTTTCGGATATTCGTTTTTCCTGTGTCTTATACCTGTCGGAAATATTATAAGATTAAATCCCCTGTCCAGAATTCTTTTTGATTTTTCTTCTAAATCTTCTATTTCAATATCATTTGGAACAAAAATACTGCTTATAATATTCTTTAAAATCGGATTTGAGGCAAGTTCTTTTTTGACAAAACAAGTGCTTTTAGGAATCAAAGACATCAATATTAAAATATCGATAAAACTCGGATGAGTTGCAACAATAATTTTATTTTCAATCTTCTCAAGCCTTTTTATATCAAGCTTTATAAGCCTTAAAAGAACCAGAAGTCCTATAAAGAATTTCCATAAATATCTGATAATATTCGAACATAATTCTTTTTTATCCTGAATAAAAGGGAACAAAAAAAAGTTTACAATAACCGAGCCTATTCCGAAAATCCCAAAACATATAATTACAAGAAAAGAGCGGAAGTATTTCATTCTTCTTCCCTCTTAAAAATCCCGAATTTTGTTTTAAAAAGCTTATTTTTACCTTCAAGAAAATCCGTAAAAGCGTTGAATTCATCACTGCTTTCTTCTTTTTCTCCGAATTCAAACGAACATTTAATTTTTCCTTCTGATTTACTGATATTGCAGGCAAGGCTGAGTTCATCGGCGTATACAAATAATACATTCTTTTTATCCGACATGACTGCTTTTACCAAACCCGCTGAAATGGAGTTTTCGCCTGAAGCTAGAGCATAGTAAGGAATATTTATTTTTTTATATAATGTAAAAAATCCTGCCGGATAGTTGTGTACAGAGCCCGAAAATTGTGCCGGAGAAACTTCATTAAACTCCTGATATTGTGAAATTATGGTCTTTAATCTCGTAATCTCGCCGTAAGAAGATGAAAATACAAGCTCTTCTGCATTTTCATGATAGATTTTGTTCAAAGCAGACAAGCAGGCTTTATCGACAGGACTCAGCTTTCTCCTTAGAAGCGGCGGGATATCCGATATATCAATTTCATCCGCCGATTGAGCATAAAAGAAATCATTTATGTAAAAGATTGTTTTTTTCATGCTTAGATTATACAATAAACGATATGAAAATTACGAAATATAATGCAATATGTAATCTGGGGTCAGGAATTGAAGAGGTTTATCAAAACGCATTGGAAGGCGTTTCGGACAGGTTTGAAATTACAGATGCATATATTCAGAACAAGAATGTAAGAGTGGGAAGGGTTTTCTATGCTCTTCCGGAAATTAGAGACGAAGATTATAATACAAGGACAAACAGGCTTGCACTTGCGGCGATTGAACCTTTTGAGATTGATAAGTATGACAAAAACAGAGTTGCGGTAGTGTGTGCAACAACAAATACCGGAGTTAATGAATATGAGAAATCGGGTAATATAAAACATGCACAAATCGGTAATCCGGCCGAATTTCTGGTTAAGTATTTTAATCTCAAAAACTATTATACGACTGTATCAACCGCTTGTTCCTCCGGGATTAAAGCCTTTATTATTGCAAAAAATCTTCTTGAAGCGGATTTCGCTGATTATGTTCTTGTAGCCGGAGCTGATGCGCTTACGAAATTCCCGATATACGGATTTGATTCTCTTGAGGTATTATCTCCTCTTCCTACAAATCCCTTTAGCAAAAACCGTTCCGGAATTAATATCGGAGAAGGTGCTGGCGCTTTTATACTTACGAAAGAAGGTGCGGGGCTTGAAATTGCCGGCCTCGGCGAGAGTACGGATTGTTATCATGCAACCACTCCGGACCCGGAAGGGATTGAGGCAGAGCGCGCAATAAGGCTTGCAGTGGGTAACGGGAAAGTTGATTATATAAATTTGCACGGAACAGGTACGATTTCAAACGACTTGATGGAAGGGCGCGCGATTTACAATGTATTTAAAAATACTGTTCCTGCAAGTTCAACCAAACCTCTCACTGGGCACTGCCTGGGTGCAGCGGCAAGCATTGAAACGGCTCTTTGCTGCAAGCTGCTAGATAGTAATACAAAAAGAGTTTTCCCGCATATTTATGACGGAGAATATGACAGTTATATTCCGCAAATTAACCGTGAAAGAGAATCGAAAAATATAGTCCGCTCATGTCTTTGTACATCATTCGGTTTTGGCGGAACCAATTGTGCCGTT
>CALUQF010000190.1 GCA_944322835.1 Candidatus Gastranaerophilales bacterium
TGCGGGAGCGGATTTGCGGACGGACGGGAGTCCGGATAGCGAACAGATGGAGCCGGCTAAGCCGAGTAGGCTTAAAGGCGGAACTCTGTAAGCGTGGAGCAAATCCAAGACAGAGGGCAGAATTTCAAGTTGAGCATAAGCGAAACTTAGAAATTCGGGAGAGGGGTCTTTTTTATGTCTAGACATCTTGTGCTATTCCGCAATTGCAGATATGTAGTAGTAGTAGTATACGATGTTTGTTTATAAATTTATCTTGGACAGCAGTGTGTAAGGCGAGGGGCGGGGTGATTGAAACCTATCATTATTATAATTTACTCATAATTCTATATTGCTTAATAAAGTTGCACCATTTAATATATTTCATAACAATAAAATAACGCAATATATTTATTTCTTGATTTTTACCCAAACTACGTCCTGAAGCTTTTATTTCATAAAAGCTTGGCAGTACATTGCAACATCATCATCTGAAATAACACCTTTGTCTAATGTGGTTTCAAAGATTACTCCAGATTTTTTGCCGGAATTCTTTTCCCACATATCAAGCTGACTGTTTTTATCTACCGTTAATCCATTTTTTAGGCATTTTCTCTCCAAAGATTCGCCAAAAGCACCATTATATTTATATGCTTTTGGATTTTTCATTTTTTTTAATAATTCTTTAGATAGTGAATTAAAAAGCTGTTTAAAAGAGTATAAGCCTGTAACCGCATACGCAGGCACGCTTTCAGCCTCCGGTGCAATTGATATGTGGGGCAATGTCTGGGAATGGACATCAACTTCAAGAACATCACAAACAAAAGCGGTTAAAGGCGGTTCCTGGGATTCCGCAAGAACAGAATGCAGAACGGAAGAACGAACAGAAAGCCGTGCACTTAATAAGGGCTATAACAACGTAGGCTTCCGCGTTGTAAGAGTTAAATAGTAATATTCATAAAACATCAAAATCTGCTTGAAGCGGTAAATCGTAGATTTACCGCTTCTTTAAACAAACCCTGTTGTCTAAGTAGTAGGTCAGGCAATGCCTGACAATAACTTTTCTGAATTTAAACTATTTTTGTCAGGCGATGCCTGACCTACGGGCTGTTGCGGTAAATCATAGATTTACCGCATTTTACAGCCAAATACCCAAATAATATTTGAATATAATCACCATTACACCCATGTCATTGCAAATTCGGCAAGAGCAGTGTCTTGTGAACAGCCGATTAAGTTTTTTCCTTTATCTAATGATTCAATAATATTCATTTCATTTTTGTCTAATTCAAAGTCAAAAATATCAAAATTTTCTTTTATTCTTTCAATATGTACTGATTTAGGAATGACCGAAATTTGATTTTGCACTAAATATTTGAGTGCAATCTGTCTTGTTGTTTTATTGTATTTTTCTGCAATTTCAATAAGAGCCGGAAGTTCATACAAATATTCAGCCTTTCCCTGCCCGAGCGGTGCATAAGCCTGTGTTGCGACATTGTATCTTTTATTAATTTCTCTTAATTCTTTTTGCTGGCAAAGCAAATTAGCTTCAATCTGATTAATGGCGGGAACAACTTTATTAAATTTTATAAGGTCGATTAACTGGCTCGGCATGTAATTTGAAACTCCGATTGCCTTAATCAAACCTTTTTCATAAAAACTTTCTAAGACTCTGTATGCTGAATAGGTATTTCCGAACGGCCAATGCAAAAGCACCATATCAATATAATCGACTCTTAGCTTTTCAAATGAATCTTTTAGTGCTTTTTCACAATCCTCTTTTTCAAAATCGCCAAAATTAATTTTAGTTGTTATAAAAATATCTTCTCTTTTGGCACCGGAATTCTTAATCCCCATACCGACTGCATCTTCATTGCCATAGGCTTTTGCCGTATCAATGAGTCGGTAGCCTGTTTGAATTGCGTTAATTACAGAACGTTCGCATTCATCTTTATCTTGGATTAAAAAAGTTCCAAATCCCAGAATAGGCATTTCTACATTGTTATTTAATGTAATCGTCTGCATAAATTTCTCCTTATTTTATGTTACACTTTTAGTATACGAGGTTCGTGTTACACGAAGTCAAGGGGGAAGTTGATGAAAACTATACAAAAAGAAAAATTATACACCGTGCAGGAAGTTGCCCAAATGTACGGGATAACAAAACACACAATCAGATTTTATACTGATAAAGGACTTATTCCACCGCTTATACGTGATGAAAATAACAACAGACTGTTTAATCAAGAAAGCTTAAACTGGCTTGAGGGCTGTATTTGCTTGAAAGGGTGCGGTATGAGTATTAAGGATTTAAAGCACTATGGCAATCTCTGTCTTCAAGGCGAGTCAACCCTCAAAGAACGCTATGAGATGATTATAAAATACAGAGATATTGCAAGAGAAAATCTTTTAAAAGCTCAAAGGGTTCTTGAATATGCGGAATGCAAAGTCAAACACTATGAAGATATCATAAACGGGCTGACTTATGATAACAGCAATCCTTCAACCTGGAAGCAGAGCGAGCTTGATTGCAGAAAATAATTTCTGCCCTATATATTTTTACCCAATTCATATGCCTGTTTCGGATACTGCGTATTATTAACACTGCCCTCTGTCCAGACGCCTGATGCTATAATTTTCCCCGCATCTGACCAGCCGAGATAATTTAACAATGTTTCGTAGTGGCTGATTATTGGCTGTGCTTCTTTAGAAGAAGTATCCGCATAAGTCATTATTAAAACAGATTTTTTAGGAACATGGATTTGTCCGTTAATCGCATAAAATCTGTCAATTACAGCCTTAAGCTGAGCAGAAATCCCGAAATAATACATAGGAGTTGCAAACACAACCGCATCAGCATCTACAATATTATTTTTTACAAATTCAAAATCGTCCTTAAATACGCATTCGCCGTTCATTCCGCACTTGTTGCAGGCAATACACGGGTGAACGTTTTTAAACGCGGAATCAAATCTTACGACCTTGTGCCCTGCTTCTTCAGCACCTTTTATAAAATTGTCAGCCAATGTATTAGAATTTCCATTTTTCCTTGGACTTCCGGTAATAACAAGTATTTTCATAATATTATTCTATCCTTTCTGTTCATATTTTTTTAACACATAGCTTGTAGCCGCAACTCCTGCGCCAATAATAAGTGTATTTTTAATAAAATTTCTACGATTCATTTTTTTATTTTAATATCTTAGAGTAACTATAAGTCAAGTATAAATTTAAAATAATATAGTCCACAATTTTCATTGTGATGCATAATAGCCAAAATAGCCGTTTGGGGGCGCTTGTATTTTTTGTAAATATTTATTTTTTTATTTTTTTAGCTAATTGACTTGAGTCTGTGTTTAGGATATTGTTTACGTAGAGTCGTTTATAGTCCACAATGAAAATT
>CALUQF010000191.1 GCA_944322835.1 Candidatus Gastranaerophilales bacterium
AAATTTAATGGGCATGGGGTGCACTGCCAGAGTTATTGAAGAAGGGTATCAAATGAATTATTAATATAAAACTGCAGTAAGTATTATCAATCAGGCGGATTTTTAAATCCGCCTGATTTGTTTTATAATTCAAAATACTCTGCTTTATCAAGCCTTCGTTCGCCTATTATAGAGACGAATCTTTTTATTATGTAAAATATTTATCTATAAAAAGAAAAAGAACAATAACAAAACCAACAGTGAAAATTATTTTACATACAAGTTCAAACAAAGTATGATACTAGACAAGGACTTATGTAAAACTCTTTAATATTTGGCCTTTATTTTAGCCTGTTTCCACAAATTGTTGAATTCTTCGTATGTATACTCTTCAAACGGTTTTTCTTTGAGTTCTTCCATTTTTTTGAACCGTTTTGTGAAGTTCTTGTTGGCTCTTAATAATGCCTGCTCGGCATCAATCTTATACCAGCGCGCTAAATTGACAGTTGCAAAGAAAATATCGCCCATCTCATCTTCCATTTTTTCTTTGTCACCGGATTTGACAGCTTCTTCAAACTCTTTGTATTCAGATTTAATACATTCTTTAAGACTCTCAACCGAATCCCATTCAAATCCGACTTTTACAACTTTTTTGCTTATCTTTTGAGCTGACATCAGGGCGGATTGGGATTTGGAGATTCCATCCAAAATTGATTTTCGGTAAGTTTTTTCTTCTTTCTTTAACTTATCCCAATTATCAAGAATATCCTGGGTCGAATTAACTTTCTGATTTCCAAAAACATGCGGATGTCTGTGTATCAGCTTATCGCCTAACTCTTTTGCTACATCTTCTATATCAAACTCACCTTCATCCTTGGCTATTTGTGAGTGCAGTACAACCTGCAAAAGCACATCACCTAACTCTTCCCGGAGATTAGCAATATTTCCGTCATCTATCGCATCGACAGCCTCGTAAGCTTCTTCAAGCATGTTTGGACGTAACGATTTATGCGTCTGTTCTCTATCCCACTGACAGCCGTTTTCGCTCCTTAAAACCGCAATAATATCAACCAGTTTTTCTAAATTTGGATATTTCATATAGAAATTATACAACGATAAATAATCAATATACCAATATTAAGATGTAACGAATTGTTAACATGAGAGCAATTATTTCAAATTCAAATACTTTATATATACAGGAAGAGAAATGAGGATTAATTAAATAATGTTTTGCGGAGTATCAAATCATACAACAATATTTGTAAATAGTCCCGGATTCTGCAGACCTTGCGGTTTTGGAAGATTTAGAGCTTTTTCACCCGGCTGTTTTGGATATGGGTTTAATTGCATTGGTAATCCTATGGCATTCGGAGCCGGTGTAGGTTTAGGATATGCTGCCGGCATGATGCTTCCGGCAGTTGTAACCGGTATCGGCAAAGGGTGTGCATGGCTCTGGAATAAGATTTTTAAATAATAATTCTAAACTTTTGCGAGTTTATTATCGAAAATATTTCGGTTAATTTCATTAAAATTATGTATAATTTTATTAACACCATCAATATTTTGATAGAATTCATCCGGTTCCATTGAAGTAATGGCATAAATTTCTCCAATACCGGCCGCTTTTGCGGATTTAATACCGGCAATGGCATCTTCTATAACCAGGCAATCTTTAGGAGCCAGATTAATCCTTTGGGCTGCAATAAGAAAGATATCCGGAGCAGGTTTCCCCGGGATTGTTCCGTCTGAGAAAACAATTTTATCCAAATCAAACCATTTTGCCAGTTGGAATTCTTTTATATAAAACTCAACATTACTCCATTCCGACATTGTAGCAATTGTACGCGGAATATTTTTTTCTTTTAAAAAATCCAAAAATTCTGTTGCACCCGGAGCCAGTTTTAAATTTGCTCTATCCAGAAGACATCTTTGTCTGTATAAGGCTTCTTTTTCTTCTGCGTATTTTTTTACCATTTCTTCTGAAGGTTTGCGGCCAATAGCATATTCTATAATATCAGAATTTGTATGACCAAACATTTTATTTCTCATTTCATCATCACTAAATTCATACCCGCGTAATTCTTTAGAGAATTCACGCCAAGCTTCGTAGTGAAGTTTTGAATCCCAAAACAGTGTTCCATTAAAATCAAAAATTATACCTTTCATGATTATTATTTTGGCGCAAAATCTGGTATAATACAAGTATGAAAAAGTTTGTTGCTTTATTAATAATTATGTACTTTGTGCTGCCGGCTTTTGCGGTAATCCCGAAAAAAAATCTGCCGCATGGAACTTTTAGAAAAAAAAGAAACGGAACAATTGTTCAATACAATGACAAAGGAAAAAAAATCGGTATATATAAATTAGAAAATGGAAATTATAAAAAGGTCAAATGAAATTAAATCTTGATTTAGATAATATAAATTACATAAAATTGCTTTATAAGAATACTGACAATTTGCCTTGTTGTACAAAAGCGGCAATAAGGTACATGAATGAACGTGAAATTACCGCTTGTGCGAAGTTTGAAGAAGCACAGCGGATTAGTACTCCGCAAGATGTAACATTAAGTTTTATATCTGATAACGGACTGTATCGTACAAATACAATTCTTAAATATATAAACAATGAAGAACCGTATACTTTTTTTGTTTTGAAAACGCCGGAAGGTTTTGAATATCAGCAAAATAGAGAATATTTTAGAGTCAGATTTCAGGAAGATGCCTTACTATCATTTAACGGACAAGTAATTCCATGTAAAACGTATGACATATCTGCTAACGGAGTTCGGCTTATATTGACAAATGAAATTGATATTCCGCAAAATGTAGTAATTAATCTGTTGCTTAGTCCGAAAGATTTGAAGGTAAAAGCACGATTTGTCCGTTATGATGAGGAGGACAATATATTTAAGGCTTCTTTTAGTTTTGTTGGACTGCCGGAAAATGATGTTGATGTGATTTCTCAATTATGTATAAAAAAGCAGCTTGAGTATAAAAGAAATAGTTTAAAATAGTTTTGGGTAAATTAAGGTAAACACTAAAGCCCGCACTGATTTTAGCTATCAAATTATATCTAAGTTTCCTTCATTTTCTTCTTCTTTCAGACTGCAAAAGAAGAAAACTCCCACTGTTTTCTATGCGGCGAAATTCAAATGACTAATTATTCTTACCTACAAATCTAACTTTCAGTCTAGCCCTTTCTACGAGGGTGGGTAGAATTTCAAGTTGAGCCAAGGCGAAACTTAGAAATTCGGGTGGGGGCTTATTTCTCAAGTTTCATAGAATTTAGCTTAAATTTAAACATTAAATTGTACTTATATATCTCATTTTCTTTAATAATTCTTAATATTTATTAAGAATCAGGCAATTTTACTTCCCCGAAATACTT
>CALUQF010000192.1 GCA_944322835.1 Candidatus Gastranaerophilales bacterium
AGCTAGGGCTGTGTTAATTATCTAAGGAGTATATTATGAGAATCAATGCAGTCAATGGTTTGCATTATGCAAACTATCAAATGAAGAACAAACCTGTAAAAGATACTACACCGGTTTCTGCACCTGAAGCCATAGCGCCGTCTTTTCGTGGCAGCGGGAAACCGCTTACAAAAATCATGGGCGGAATCGGAGGACTTACAGCCGCTCTTGCTATTATAGGAACCGGAGGTGCAGCAGCCGTTATTCTTCCATCATTACTTTATACCGCAACTTGCACAGGTATTGGTTATGCAATGGATAAAGACCTTGAAGGTAGTGATGACAAGGATAAAAAGGAGTAGGTACTTATATAAGCGGTAAATTATATGAATAAATGCAAAAGTTTTAAGCCTTCAATAAATACAAATTCAGAAGTGCTTATTCTCGGCTCAATGCCGGGAGTTAAATCTTTAGAAGAGCAGCAATATTATGCACACCCTCAGAACAGGTTCTGGAAAGTTATGGGTGCAATATGTTCTTCTACTGATTTACATAAGATGAATTATAAGGAAAAGTTAGCAGTATTGCTTGAAAACCATATAGCATTATGGGATACTATCAAAGCCTGTGAGCGGAATGGAAGCCTTGATACTGACATTATGAATGAAATTCCAAATGATATCGGTTCACTTTTGAAAAAATTTCCTAATATTAAATGTATTTGTTTAAATGGAAATAAATCCTATTTGGCGTTTAAGAAATATTTTCCTGAGTTATTAGAAAAATATAAATGCTACAAGATGCCATCTACAAGTCCGGCGAATGCAAAATACAGTTTGGAAAATCTTATAGACAAATGGAAAGCTTTTTCATGCTAAAATTTTATAGCTATGAAAAAGTTTTTTCTTAAATCTATGGGATGTAAATCTAATCAGTTTGAAGGGCAGATAGTTGCTCAAAATCTTATCCATGCCGGTTTTGAAGAAACAAAAAAGCTTGAAGATGCGGATTTTTATATTTTGAATTCCTGTTCTGTTACTCATAAAAGTGATAATGAGGCAATGTATCTTCTAAGGCATGCACACAATCTCGGCTTAAAAACAGTTTTAACTGGCTGTATTGCACAAATTGAAAAGGAAAAACTTTTAGAAGAACCTTATATAGATTATGTTTATGGAAACGAGGATAAGTTTAATATTGCCGAATATCTTAAGGCCGGCAAGACTTGTGCTGTCAAAGATTTGATGAATTCAAGTGAATTTTGTAAGGTCCGGCTTGATGATACGACAAAGACAAGAATAAGCCTAAAAATTCAGGACGGGTGTGATAACAGATGCTCATACTGTATTATTCCGTTCGGACGTGGAAAATCAAGGAGCGCCGATTCTGATTTTATAATAAATGAAATTAACAGATATACTGATTTAGGCTACAAAGAGGTTATTTTAACCGGGATTCATATAGGGCTCTGGGGCAGAGAGCTTAATAAAGAGCTTCTTGATTTATTAAAAGAGATTGAAGGAAAAACAAGAATTCCGCGCTATCGCCTGGGGTCACTAAATCCGCTTGAGATTACACACGAGCTTTTAGATTTTTTAGAAACGAGTGAAAAATTTTGCCCGCATTTTCATTTATCCTTACAATCTGCCTGTAACAGAACTCTTAAAAGAATGAATAGGCACTATAGTGTGGAATTTTATCTTGACCAGATAGAAGATATAACTTCTCGTTTTAAGAAACCGTTCCTTGGAAGCGATATTATTGCCGGTTTTGCAGGCGAAACAGAGGAGGATTTTATCCAAACCGTTGAAAACATAAAGAAATCTAAATTAAGCCAAATTCATACGTTTCCTTACTCAATAAGAAAAGGAACAGAGGCTGAAAAAATGGACGGTCATCTTCCTGATGAAATAAAAGAAGAACGTGCTTTTGTTATAAAACGAATTTCAGCTGAAAAATATCAAAGGTTTCTGGAGTCAAATATAGGTGAAAAGGCAGAAGTTTTAATCGAAAAACGCCTCGATAAAAACGGAAAATATAAAGGCTTAACCAGGAATTATATTACAGTAAAGCTTGATGATGGAGATTTTAATACTCTAAAAAAAATTCAATTAACGCGGGATATTATAAAATAGAAATTTTTATACTCCGATACTCATAAAAAATCTTCCCGTATTTTAGTTTGTAGTATAATCAAACTATGACTAGCTTGGATTATATGAATAACAAGTATGATGTAATCGTTGTTGGCGCAGGGCATGCTGGCTGTGAGGCGGCGATTTCGGCTGCGCGGCTCGGGTGTAATGTTTTGTTATGCACTTTAGATGTCAATAACATTGCGCTCCAGCCTTGTAATCCGGCTATTGGCGGGCCGGCAAAATCTACTCTTGTAAGAGAGATTGATGCGCTGGGAGGTGTGATGGGTGAAGTCGCTGATGCAACTTATATCCAGATGAAAACTTTAAATTCCTCTAAGGGGCCTGCAGTGAGGGCTTTGAGGGCTCAGTCAGACAAACGAGAATACACGCAATATATGCGCAATATTCTGGAAAATACTGATAATATTTGGATAAAGCAGACCTGTATTACAGAAATCAAGGTGAAAGACGGGCAGATTACGGGCGCTGTTGATGAGTACGGGCTTGAATATTCTTGTAGAGCAATAATTTTGACTACCGGAACTTCATTAGACGGGAAAATGTACGTAGGACTTCAGGCATACCCCGGAGGAAGGCTGGGAGAGCGTCCGGCCCTCGGGTTATCAGAGTCTTTAAGAAAACACGGAATTCAAACTAAAAAACTCAAAACAGGAACACCGGCAAGGGTTGATAAAAGAACGATTGATTATTCTAAGATGGAAATCCAGCCCGGAGATGAAAAGTTGAGTTTTTATTCATTTAAGCCTAATCGTCCGGTGAGACCGCAAGTTCCGTGTTATTTAACAAGAACCAACGAAGAAACTCACAGTATTATAAGAGCAAATCTTGATAAATCGCCTATGTATCAGGGATTAATACACGGTGTGGGGCCGCGTTACTGTCCTTCGATTGAAGATAAAATCGTTAGATTTGCGTCAAACCCTTCTCATCATATTTTTATTGAACCGGAAGGGCTTAATACATACGAAGTTTATATTCAAGGGTTTTCAACAAGCCTTCCTGCCTGTGTTCAGGTGGAAATGCTCCGCTCACTTCCCGGATTAGAAAAAGCTCATATTATTAAACCTGCCTATGCTGTAGAATACGACTATGTTCCTGCTGTTCAGACAAAACATTCTTTAATGTCAAAGGATATTGAAGGTTTGTTTTTTGCAGGGCAAATTAACGGCACAAGCGGGTATGAAGAGGCCGCTGCTCAAGGCTTGATAGCAGGAATAAATGCGGT
>CALUQF010000193.1 GCA_944322835.1 Candidatus Gastranaerophilales bacterium
CTTAATAATTAACTGTGTCAATGATGTATCAATTAAAATAAATTTGCAAAGAGTCAAAGTTCTAGTCTGTTTATAAATCTATCCATTCAACATCCGTTTATTATATATTTTAAACAATGATTTTTCTTATTTTCAAAATCTTTATACGCTTCCTGAATATTTTCAAAACAATATTCGGCGCTGATTAAAAAATCTGTGTTTAATTCTCCTTTTGAAATATAATCAAGGAGCTTACGGCAATGTATTGCATCAACTCCGCCTGTTTTAAAAATCAGGTTTTTGCCGTACATATGGGGAAGCGGAAGAATTTGGTTTTCTTCATACATAGCAACAATTGCGACAACGGAATTTGCCCTTGCAATCTTCCATGCTGTCTGAAAACTGTCTTTTCCTCCCGCCGCTTCTATAACTCCGTCTGCGCCTCGGGAAGCTGTAAGTTCTCTTACTTCTTTTTCAACATCACATTTATTCGGGTTAAAAGTATAATCAGCAAGTTTAAGTTTTTTAGCAAGCTCAAGCCGATATTCATCAATATCAAGCGCAATAATTTTTCCTGCACCCAGAATTTTTGCACAGGCCATTGCGCACAAACCAACAGGACCAGCACCTATAACGGCAATTGTATCACCAGATTTTATTTCACAAAGTTCGGCGCCAAAATAACCGCTTGATAAAATATCTCCAACAAATAAAGCTTGTTTGTAACTTACATTATCGGGGATTTTAGTTAATCCCATATCAGCATAAGGAACACGCACATATTCAGCCTGACACCCGTCTATAGTACAGCCGAGCTCCCAGCCGCCTTTCTCGCAGTTATTTATAAATCCCCGCTTGCAAAAATAGCATTCGCCGCAGAATGTTTCACAATTTGCACTTACCCTGTCGCCAATTTCAAGGTTTTTAACATTTTCCCCGAGCTCAACTATTTCGCCCGTAAACTCATGTCCGAGTATAATTCCGGTTTTTGCCTTTGGTACAAAACTCTTAATTATATGCAGGTCACTTGTACATATTGATGACAGAGTAACTTTTACAATAGCATCCCTAGAGTCCTTAATTTCAGGCCTTTTTCTATCTGTAAGTTCAATTTTATTTCCTGTCCAAACAAGCGCTTTCATATTTTTTATTATAAATGAACATTTTTAATTTAAAATCGTTTATATGGTATAATGGATATTTGAAATTTAAAAATTTATGGAGGGAAAAGATGAAAAAAACATTAGTGGCAGTAGCGGTATTAGGTTTGTTAGCAGGAGGAGCGTCTTTATCTTCTCAGGCAGTAAATGCAGTTAGCCCGGAGAGAGGATATATTTCAGTCAATACAACTGCAAATACGGAAGTAGCTCCTGATGTGGCAGAAATTTCATTTGCCGTTCAGACTTCCGATACGAAATCTATGCAAAAAGCAACACAATTAAATAAAGAAGCGTCAGATAGGGTTTATGCAGTATTAAGTTCAATGCTGAATGCTTCCAACGGAGATTACATAAAAACTGCTGATTACAGCGCTTCTCCTATTTATACATATTCAGGGAGCAAAAGGAACCTTGACAAGTATGAAGTTTCTAACAGAGTAATTATTCATACAAAATCAATTGATAAAATAGGGCAAATGATTGATAAAGCAATTGAAGCTGGTGCTACAAATGTTGATAATTTAACATTCTCGGTTTCAAACTATGATGCGCAATGCAACGATCTTTTAGCAATTGCAACAAAGAAAGCGCAGACAAGAGCTTCATTTTTAGCAAAAAATCTTTCAACATCTATTGATGGAGTAAGAACTTTTGATGTAAGCTGCAATGCTAATAATTACGGTTCACCGAGGATGTATATGGCCAAAAATATGTTATCGGCCGTTGCTGATTCGGAAGCTGCAGGAAGCACACCTACTACAATTTCTAAAGGTGTAATTAAGATTAATGCAAATGTAAATGCGAGTTTCTTTGTAAAGTAAAATAAATTAACCGGGCAGTTCTTTCTGCCCGGAATTTATGATAATATGAGCACATGAAAGATAAGAATAAAGTTATAAAAAAAATTGTCAACAGTTTGAATGCAAATGATTACGACTCGGCACGAAAAATTATTGAACGGGATTTAAAACGTTTTGGAGAGGACGAGGAGTATTATTTTTATCTTGCGTTAATTACTGAAAACCTTGAAACAAAGCGGGAATTATACTCCAGAGCGATTTCAATAAAACCTGATTTTATGGATGCATATATTAACAGGGGGCTTGTTAATAATGAACTTCAAGATTATGAAAATTCTATTAAGGATTATGACAAAGCGATCGAATTGGATTCAAAATGTGCCCTAGCATACAATAACAGAGGTTATACCAAATACAAGCAAAAAGATTACGAGGGTGCACTCAAGGATTATAACAGAGCCATTCTTCTTAATCCTAAATTTAAGATGGCAATTGATAACAAAGCAAATCTGTTTTTAAACATCTGTATGGAAGACGATAAGGATTTTATGGAAAAATACCATTTAAGTTATGGTATTGCTGAAATTAATGACGGTAATTTCCCCGATGCGGTAAAGCATTTGGATGAAGTTTTAAAAGATAATCCAAACTCTTATTTGGCCTGTTTTTATAAAGGTATTGCTTATCAGGCGCTTGCCAATGATAAAAAAGCGTATGAATGCTATACAAAAGCCATAGAGATAAACAATAAAATGACCGATGCTTATTTTAACCGCGGACAGCTTATTATAAAAACAAATCCCAAAGGAGCAATAGATGATTTCGTTTCAGCGCTTGCTTTGGATTCAAAATTTATAGATGCTTATTATGCGCTTGCTGCTGCACAAAAAAATATCGGACTTTATGAAGATGCCATTAAGAATCTGGATAAAATTATAGAACTTGAGCCGCATGCAGTAAACGCTAAAGCATTCAAAAAACTTATTTTGACCAAGTATCTCAAGAAATAATTTTACTTTCGTTTTTGGTGTGTGGTATAAGTATATTATGAAGAAGTTTTGGGGAGTATTATTAATCATATCTTTGCTTGTTCCGCTGAATGTATTCAGCGCTAATGAAGATGTAGTAACACTTGATAAAAACAGCGTTGAGAAACCGGAGATTACATTAGAAGAGAATGCAAAAAAAATAAAAGGCTCTTTGCTGGTCAATGATTCCGAAACTCTTGCACATCTTATTGAAGTTCAGAAAGAGCACGACATAAAAGATTTGGAAAAACTATGGCAAGGAACAGTTGAAAACAATCAGGTTATTGAGTTTGCACTCAAAAAGCTTGCAACACCGGAATCACAAAGGCGCATACACTCTTCTTTGATGGCAAAAACCCTCTCTGCAATTGTAGCCG
>CALUQF010000194.1 GCA_944322835.1 Candidatus Gastranaerophilales bacterium
CCTTTTACCTGTATGCCGGAAATTATGTCGCAGAATATTTTCCCTACTATGAGAGGGGAACATGAAATTCCGCTTTTAACTCTGGTTATGGATGAGCAGACAGGAAAAGCGGGATATATTACAAGACTTGAAGCTTTTGTCGACTTGATGAGACGTAAGAAAAGAGCTAAAGCCGGTAAAAATAAAACAAGAATCTAAAAATTGAATAGCTCTCTTGCATTTTTGTAAAGAAGCTTATTCAGTAATTCTTCGTCTTTAAAATATTCTAAAATCTTAACTTTAAACAAGTTAAGATTTTTATTATATAATTCAACTCTCTGATTAACCTCCCCGCCGACAGGAGCGTCAGAAGCCCACATTATACGATTAGTAAAGTCACCTTTTGAAGTATTTTTTAATGCTTCAATAAGTTCAATTGCAACATCTATCCCCACCCATGATAAATCAGCATACAAAACAGCATTTTCTTTTTCTATGGATTCAACCATAATATCTATTGCAATTTTTTGCTGCTCAAAAGGAGAAGTAGAAAGATGTCCGAGGATTATCGGCACATCCGGAAATTGTTTTGCTTTCTCATATATTAGAAGCGGAGATGAGTACTTAGATTTGATATGTCCTGAATGATATAAACAAGGTTTTTTAAATTCTCTTGCAAGTTCCAAATACTTATCATATTTTTCAGAAGTTGCAGGAAGTTTAGTAAACTCCGGGTGAAATTTTAATCCGACAATATCAGAATATTCTTTTAAAAGGTACTTAATCACATGGTTATCTTGTGTTCTCTCTGCCTGACACACAACTAAAGGCTTTATCTGCCTGTATTTTTGCGCAGCTTTAAGCATATCCATATTAGCTTCTAACTCGTCTTTTCCTGTATAACTATCAATCGCCTCAAGATTAGAACAAATCCCTATATTATCCCCAATAATTTCAAGCAGAAATTCAGGCGAAAAATTCCCCCAAAAAGCGTTTCCAATATGTACATGAGCATCAATTACCATAATTAACCCCGCGCGTAATAGCCTCAAGTATTCTTTTAACACGCACTATTTCTATACCCTTAATATCCTCTTGAATTTCATTAGAGGCAGGAATAATAATACGTTTAAAACCTAATTTTTGCGCCTCATTAATCCTTTTTTCAATATTATTCACCGCTCTTATTTCGCCGGAAAGCCCAATTTCCCCAATAATTGCAGTTGAAGAATCGAATACAACATCTCTTACACAAGTTACAATTGCAAGTGCAATTCCCAAATCTGCGGCCGGCTCCGTAACATCAATTCCTCCGATTACATTTACATAAACATCTTGCTTTGATAAATTTAACCCGATTCTTTTTTCAAGAACCGCAAGAATCTGTAATACTCTTCCCGTATCAACCCCGTTTGCAATCCTTCTTGGAGCCGGATAAGGTGTTGTTCCGACAAGAGCCTGAATTTCTACAAGAAGAGGACGGGTTCCTTCATTTGTTACAATAATAGTGCTTCCGGGAGTCTGGGTCTGGTTATATTCTTTTAGAAAAACTTCACTCGGATTGATGACTTCACTTAATCCTTTTTCGCCCATCTCAAATATCCCGACTTCAGAAGTATTTCCAAAACGATTTTTAATTGAACGAAGAATCCTGTAATTTTTTGTCTTATCGCCTTCAAACTGGATAACAGTATCAACCATATGTTCAAGAACTTTAGGCCCTGCAATATTTCCTTCCTTTGTAACATGCCCGATAACAATGATTGAAATATTCTGGGATTTTGCAATATGCATCAAAATATTGCAACACTCTCTGATTTGAGAAACGCTTCCGGCAGAGCTTTGTATCATAGAAGTATAAACAGCCTGAATACTATCAACAATAACTAAATCAGGTTTCATGTCCTCAATATGTTTTTTTACTAATTCCAGATTTGTCTGGGGGTAAATATATAAACTGTCGGATTTAACCCCAAGTCTTTCAGCTCTGAGCTTAATCTGGCTTGCTGATTCTTCTGCTGATACGTAGAGAATCTTTTTCCCGCTCCTGCATAACTCCCCCGAAGTCTGCAAAAGTATCGTTGATTTTCCTATCCCCGGATCACCTGCTATCAAGACTAGAGAGCCTTGAACTATCCCGCCGCCAAGAACTCTATCGAATTCAGAGATGTTTGTACTCATTCTGATTTCGGAGTTCATCTCAATTTCATCCAGACGCATAGGCGGATAAGAGTCAATCAAGGTTTCTACTTCAGCCTTAACTTGCGGAGCGCTGACTTCTTCAACAAAACTCCCCCAGCTTTGGCATTCAGGACATTTCCCCAAATACCCTGCTGTTTCATACCCGCAGTTTTGACATACATATTTTGACTTAACTTTTGCCATAAATCTACTGGTTCATCGGAATTATTAACTTCTGACCGATTGATAAAGCATTAGGATTTGCCATCTGGTTAGCTTCCTGAATAGCATTAACTTTATTCATATCAAATGAGCCGTAAAATCTTATTACGATACTTTCTAAAGTATCACCCTCTTTAACTGTATACTCTTCGTTAGTTATAGTAATTGGAGAAGATTTTTTAGAAGACGTACTATCTGCCGGAATAAACGTAAATCGTCCTGAAGATTCTGAAACAGGCTTTTTATCCGGTATAGCCATATCATCTTTAGGAGTTGATATGTTAATTAATAAACTTACAAATGTTGTAATTAGCAAGGTAACGATAACACCAACGACCAAACCTGTAACAAAATAAACCTGCGGAGCTTTTTCACTCTTAGAAGACTTTACACCAAAAGACTGCCAGAGAGCGTCTAATTCACGATTTTTACTTTGAGTTCTATAAAAATCTTCGTCTTGATGTTCTCTATTATAGCGATTTAACGCTTCCATCATAGCAACTTTTTCTCTGGTAATGTTTGAACGTCTTAGGGTTGTGCTTTTCATAAATCCTCACCATTATACTTATATTGAAAATTTAACATAAAATTCTACTTTGCGCAAATTTGTAAACAGTTTTGTTAATTTATGTTAAGCAAAATCGGAGCGAGGTGAGGTTCTACGTCTGAACTTCATACTAATTTCGCGGATGAGAGCTGCTCTCCTGTAAATAATCAATTAAGCTAGATTAAAGTCTAACCTCAGGAACTGAGGATAAATGAGGGGATTCGGTTTATAAGTTTAGGAGTTTAGGGGGGTCGGAGAAATTTTTGTAGGGCAGGAACGCCTGACAATAACTTTTTTCATCATTCTGAGGCTCGTGAGAGCCAAAGAATCTTGTTGGCTTGGTGCATTACAGCCCCCTCAAGTGGATG
>CALUQF010000195.1 GCA_944322835.1 Candidatus Gastranaerophilales bacterium
GCATCGTTTTGATGCACCGATAACTGTAACCATTAGTCTTATAGGATTCGAAAGTTACTCCAATTTTTAAATTAATATTTTTATTATTAATAATCTAATATTGTTTTTAGCAATTTATAAGGCGGTGCAAAAAATTGTACCCAACAGAACCGGAGGTAAATGTAATAGGTTTGTATTTTCACTTCCCAATTTAGCGTTATTCTGAGGCTCTTACGAGCCTCAGAATAACGCTAAGTTTTAGAGGCTTTATTGGAGGAGATTCTTCGGTCACTTTCGCTCCCTCTGAATGACGCTAAGCTGGGAAGCAGGACTACTAGCCAATTACATTTACCCCCAGAATGACGACACGCTTGGAAGTAAAACTACCGGCCATTCATATTTACCCCTTCAGTCCCCTTGGGGTACATCATAATATTGGATTTTATAAGGACACACCATCCCATCCCGATTTTCAGCGCTTTCAGGATGACAGATAAATTTCTTACAAGATGAGTTTCTATTTTTCCCCTATTCCCCTGCCATTTCCCTCCGTGCTAGTAAAAAATAAAGCTTGCCAATCCGAGCAAGCCTTTAGAATTTAACGAGAGAAAGAGAGAATTATAACAAAATAGAGTTTATCCATTTATTAACCTGTCTAATTCGTATATTTTATATACAAAAGCCTCAGTTTGTTCTTTTAACCATAGAGCAAATAGTTTGATTTCGTCTCTAAAACTATAACATCCGGGCCACATTGAATACATATTGTTTACTCCTTATTTAATATCTTCACACCATGTATAACGGCATATTTTTGAAAAACTTTAGTATTTTTTGAGATATTGTTACAATTCGTTACGATATTAAGTTTTGTAACAAATCTTGCAAAGAGTGAAATCGCATCATTTTTATATACTTTATATACATGAGGTATTTAAGATGTCATTAGATGGTGTAAAAACAACTGAATATGTATACACTTCACAGGCCGGACAAGGAGTTCAGACCGGAAAGACAGCTTATACTAATTCTGTTATGACAGAAGCAGCAAAGAATGCCGGAAATACCTCTGTAGAAGAAAATAAAAATACCTCTAAACTTGATGAATTGTTAGAAAAATTGTGTGCTGAGTTTAAAGAACTCGGATTAAGTGCAGAAAGCTTAAAAAACAGCGGTATATTATACCGTGTAACAGGTTTAAACGAACAACAAATCCAATCTCTTAGTGATGCTGAATTGAAACAGATTATGGATTGTTTAAAAACAGCAATCAAAGACTGCACAACTGATGGACAAATTAACTTGGAAAAAATCGGTACTACTGCTAATAAATATTATGTAGCATTAAAAACCGGCTGGGATTCTATAGAAAAATACAAAAGAAATCAAAAAGGCGAATGCTTATCCGAGCGTATGGAGAGATTCTTCGGCTTAAAAGAAGGCTCTTTTGCAAAATTGCCTCAAGATAAAATTGAAGAATATTTAGACAGATATTTCAATGAATTCTTTGTAGATAAGTTAAAAAAAGCTAAAACAAAAGAAGAAAAACAGCAAATTTATAAACAACAACTTCAGGACTTTGGTAAATTATTACTTAATACCCCTGATGAAGAGAAAGCAGTATTTAAACAGGCAATAACTTCGCTTGTTGCTTCAAATAGACTTAAAGGTCTAGATGCTGTTTTAACAAGTTTTGCAACTCCACAAGCACGTACGGAGTGGGCTGACAGCTGGACTGTTGAAGAAACTAAGAAATTAGCATTGAAAGCTGATGTTGAAGGAAATGTCCTTTCTGACGATGAGGTTACGGAAGCAGCCGCAAAACTCACTTCGGTAAAAAGCGAAGAAGGTATAAAAAAACATCATGAAGAATTTCAAAAAGATGCAAAAGCTTTCTTTGAAGAAAATAAAGAAGCCTTAGAAACTATTGCAAAAAAAGAGGCTAACGGCGAAGAATTAACTGAAGAAGAAAAAGCTTTGAAGCTTCAAAGAGATAATTTCTATACAGCTGTTTCTGCCGGTGAAATCTCCGGTACTGCAATGAATGAAATTGTTGCAGATGCGGTTAAAAGAGAAATTCTTTCTACTTTAAACAAAGATGCTTATGAGCTTCCAAACTACAAAGAAGTAATCAAACAGGTTACTGAGTTTGTAGAAAACAATCCTGAAGCTTTAACAATGCCGAAGGAAGAAATAGAAAAACTTTTAGACGAAGCAACTAACGGAAACTATTCAACAGTTGTATCTGGAAGTGAGCAAACATTAAAGGCACCTGCTGAAAAACCGGTTGAAACAGCAGAAACTCCGGATTATGGTTTTACTCAAAAAACAGAAGTTGTTGATACATCAAGATTAGAAAGCTTAAAACAACAGTTTTACAGTGAAGAGAGTAATCCATTTACCGTTGAAAAGAGAGAAGAAAGCATATCAACCAATCCGGCAAAGACTACAAGCAAGCTTCAAGCAAAACTTAGCGGAATGAACTCACAAGAGCAGATGAACTATATTGCAAAAAATTTCCACAATTTCAGTTATGGTGTAAAAAATGCAATCGGTACAAAATTAGAACAATTAGGGCACAATAATCTTATGAGAGTTCTTTCTAAAATCAACAGTGACAGCTTTATTTTAGGAGTTTACAAACAGCTTGGTTTAAAACAGGACGATATAGAAGATTTGAACGTATCAACCGGTGCTAAAAAGATAATGCTTAATAATTTGCAAAGAGAAGAAGAAAGAGCTTAATCATCTAATATAACTTATATGGCGCGGACGGAATGCATTTCGTCTGCGCCTCTTCACATTTCTTAATAAAAATAGCAATTTTTTGTAAAAATAATTCTTTATATATATAACGAGGAGTAACTATGAGTATTTTAAGCGGAGTTATAAACTCAATAAGAGATTTGTTAGGTATCGAAAAAACGACACCTCAGGTTACTTCTGCACAAAATTCCGATAATAATACTCCCGTTATACAGTGTGAAAACGTAGGTAAAAACGAAGATGTGTATATTCCGGAGAAATCAAACTCCGGTAAGAATGAAAGTTCTAAAGTCGGAGGGGTATTAAGTTTAGGTGCTTTTAAAAATCTTGTAGAAAACCTCGCTGTTAAGAGCGGGTTTGATCCTAAAGCTCTTAAAGTCGGAGGCTTGCTTGAAAAAGTTGCGGGAATAACAGAAGAAGAATTCCAGAATTTATCCCTGGAAGATAAGAAAAATTTAGGCTAAGGAATAGAGTATGCGATGAAGAAGTATGGTGAATTATCGAAGCAGGGGGCTATAAATAGAGATG
>CALUQF010000196.1 GCA_944322835.1 Candidatus Gastranaerophilales bacterium
CGTTCAAAGATACTTCTTCAGTTGCTATGAACCCGATTATCAAATTTACAACACTGTTTGGTTTATTGGCAATGGAAATTGCTATTAACCCTGCGTTCAAAGAACACGCAAAAATTGCTGGCGTTGTATTGTTAATCGTAGCTCTAATCTTTGTAATCCGCTCATTCTATGCAATGAGAATACCTTCTAAAAAGGTTGAAGAATAGAGTAAAGCTTTTAAGGGGGATGCGGTTATATTAACCGCATCCCCCTTTTTATGATTTTAATGAAAAGTGTCGGCGTGCAATGCAAGAGTGTTGTATTGAGTTAGTCTTGAAATTTTGTCTTACTGTGTTTGTGGTATATAAAATATATATTAAACAGCTTCAACATAATTAATAATTTCTTCTTCTGTATTCATTTCTGTTGTACAGACAAGGATATGATGTCTATCAAGTTTTATTCCGCCTAAAATTCCTTCAGCTTTCAAATTTTCAAGAAATTTATCAGAATCATTAACTTCAATGACAAATTCATTGAAAAAATTCTTATTTAGGGTTTTAATACCTTTTCCATTAAGCATTTTCGACAGTGCATGCGCAAGGTTTGCTGAAAGAATTCCGGTTTCTACAAACCCTTTTTCACCAAGCAGACTCAAATATATGGTTGCTGATAGGGCTATTAGAGACTGATTAGAACAAATATTACTTGTTGCTTTTTCTCTTTTTATATGTTGTTCTCGGGTTTGAATTGTTAGTGTAAAAGCTTGATTCCCCTCAGAATCCACTGTTCTTCCGACCAGTCTGCCGGGCATTTGTCTCATATAAGCTTCTTTACAGGCCATATATCCAGCATGAGGTCCTCCAAAACTCATAGATATACCAAGAGGCTGAATGTCGCCTACAACAATATCAGCTTCTGCAGGAGGCTTTAATATTGAAAGAGAAGAAAGATTTGCACATACTATATAGGTAGTATCAGGTTTGTTAAGTTCAGGGATTTCACCATAATAGTCAGGATATTGAACAAGAACACTGCAAAAATCAGCAATATTCTCTGGTAACTCATTCTCAAACCATTCAATTTCAATATTCTGTGCCCAGCAATAAGTTTTTATAACATCTTTATATTCGGGATTAATTTTATCAGAGATTAGAGCTTTGCTCTTTTTCCCTTTATTAATCCTGTGTGCCATTAAAATAGCTTCAGCACAGGCCGATGCCGCATCATACATAGAAGCATTTGCAATGTCCATTCCCGTCAGCCGCGCAATCATTGTCTGATATTCGTATATAATTTGCAGCGTTCCTTGTGAAATTTCCGGCTGATAAGGAGTGTAAGCAGTGAGAAATTCAAATCGTTGTGCTATATAATTGATACATGCCGGTATAAATTTATTATAAACACCGCCACCCATAAAACAAGAATATTCTGTTTTATTTTTTCTGGCCAAAGCTTTAATTTTACGTTGTGTTTCAAGTTCAGACAGCGGCTGTGCAATATTAAATTCTTTTAACTTAATGGGAACTTGTATAAACAAATCCTCTATGCTGTTTAATGAAAGCTCTTTGAGCATTTCTAAACGGATATCATCTGTATGTGCTATAAAATTTTTCATTATTCAATTTCTTCTTTGTAATCTGAGTAGTCTAATAAATCTGCAAATTCAATTTGATCCGCTTTGGATTTAATTTTAATAAGCCATTTATTTTCGTAACTTTCATCATTTAAAAGTTCAGGGCTGTTAACAATTTCTTCATTAATTTCAACGACTTTCCCTGAAATTGGCATATAAATTTCAGAAGCTGCTTTTACAGATTCAATAGTCGCAAAAGCTTCATTTTTACTAAATTCGGTATCTACTTCAGGAAGTTCAATAAAAACTATATCACCTAATTGCTCGATTGCATAATCTGTAATACCTACTTCGTACATATCGCCTTGCTCAAGTACGTATTCATGTGTCTTTGTGCATAACATACTTTCGTTCATTCGATTAGTCTCCTATTATATACTATTTGTTTTATTCTTTTTGGCCACAAAGGGTCGTTTTACTATTTCAGCATTATGTAATTTTTCACGTATCAATATTTGAATTGTAGAGCCTACAGACAAATTGTCAAGTTTTTTTATATATCCTAAACCTATATTTTCACCTCTTATTGGTGAAACACCGCCGCTTGTAACAATTCCTATATTTTCATCATTATAGAATATATTATAACCATGCCTTGCAATTGCTTTATCAAGCATTCTAAATCCAATCAGTTTTTTTGAGATACCGTCTCTTATTTGCTGCTCTATTACACTTTTACCGTTATAATCTTCATTCTTTGTTTTAGATACAGACCAGGATAGTCCGGCTTCTATCGGCGTAGTGTTTTCATCTAAGTCATTCCCGTACAAATGTAAAGCTGCTTCAAGCCGCAGCGTGTCGCGTGCTCCTAAACCAATAGGTTTAATTCCAAAAGGCTTTCCGGCTACTAAAAGCTTATCCCAAAGATACTCTGAAAATTCATTTCGGACAAGAATTTCCACCCCATCTTCTCCGGTATATCCTGTTCTTGAGATCCAGAGATTTATATTAAATAATTCACTTCTTTTTATATGAAAAAATTCCGGCAGCGTTTCTACTCCAAGGCTGGTTATTAAATCGCAAGCTTTAGGCCCTTGTACGGCTAACAGAGAATAGTTGTGCGACTCATTTATTATTGAAACTTCAAAACCATTTTTGTTTCTAACCATCCAATTTAGATCTTCATCAATTCTTGATGCATTCGCTATAATAAGGTATTTTTTATCTTCCAGCTTATAAATTATAAGGTCATCAATAATTCCGCCGTGTTTATTGGTAAGTTGGCAATAGATTGCTTTTAAATCAACTAGTTTTGAAATATCTTGCGGTACGAGTTTATTAAGAAAAGGGAGCGCTTCTTCACCCTTAACAATAATTTCGCCCATATGTGAAACATCAAACAACCCAACAGCTTCGCGAACAGTTTTGTGCTCTTCGATAATAGAGGAATATTGAACAGGCATTTCCCAGCCGGCAAAATCAACCATTCTTGCTCCAAGAGCAACATGTTTGTCATGTAAAAAAGTCTGCTTAGTCATGTTTACCTCCGCCGCTACTTATTTTATTGTCGTTATAAACGGTTAACATGTCAAGTCTAAATGGTATTAATAATATAATAATTTGTAAATTTTTGTAACAAATTTATTTATAACCCTAAAGTTTTACTCAATTTATGCCGTAAAAGAATAATGTAAACGT
>CALUQF010000197.1 GCA_944322835.1 Candidatus Gastranaerophilales bacterium
GATTGCAGTTCAGACATTTATTTGCAAACCTTTCCTCACTTCCGGCGCCCGGCGGAAGAATAATATCTTTGAATTTCTGAACCGCTTTATCTTTTAAAACAAGGCCGGCTTTTACCATACACCCGAACAATGCTATTGCTCCTGCTGATATTAAGAGTTCACGTCTTTTTATATTGAATTTTACGTCCTCTTTGGGTTTTATACCGTATTTCATACCGCCTTTAGGACAAACTTCAAGGCATTTTAAGCATTTTACACAGGTTTCGTTATCAACGGTTTTGTTCTTAGAATCGATACAGCCGGAAGGACAGTTTCTCTCGCACATTCCACAAGAAACACAACTATCCTGGCGGATATAAATCTTATTCAAAGATACTTTTGCCAAAAGTCCGAGTATTGTTCCAACAGGACATATATTGGTACAGAAAAACCTGTTTTTGAAAGCCACAATCATCAAAACTACAGCCAACGCGATGAGTCCGATTAACGAAGCTGTTACCGCGGAGCCGAAAAGCGTATAAGGGTCAAGATATCTAAATGCAATGACGCTACCAGTTACCAATAATCCAAAACATATTGCCGCTATAAAATACTTTACGGGATAATTCGGTGTACAAGTATTTTTCTTTTTCCTTCTTAATATAAGCGCCTCAAGCTCCTGCAAAATCCCGAAAGGACAAATTAAAGAGCAATAGAATCTTCCGAATAACAGAGTAAGCAATACTATTCCGGCAAAAAGAATTGCTGCAATTATTGAAAAATCAATAAACACTCTTTGTGCAAGAGGCATAAATTGTAAATCCAAAACCTTTACCGGATAAAATAATCCGGTAAAGCCAAGAATTACAAGTGCAAATGTAAGTATCGCCGCTCCAAGTCTGATTTTGTAAGCTTTTTTCATTACTAGCCCATTCCTTTTTCAACTTCTTTAACTGCTTTATCAACATCTTTTAAAAGTTTTGGAATCGGTAAATCCTGCGGGCAGTTTTTTACACAAAGTCCGCAATCTACGCATTTATCAGCACGTTGTTCTTCTTTTAGAGCATTGTAGTTGTATACAAACATAAAGGCAGCGTTTGGAGCACTGCTTCCTTTGTACATGTTATATAAGCCAAATATTGCAGGAATATTTATTCCTCTCGGGCAAACTTCCATACAGTATTTGCAGGCAGTACAGCTTATGGCGCCACCTGCTTGTATTATTTGTGCAATTTCATGTGCAACTTTTTCTTCTTCAGGTGTAAATTCTCTATAATTTACAAAAGTATCAACATTTTCTTTTAGCTGCTGTAAGTTACTCATTCCGCTTAAGATAGTAAATACGCGCGGTTTATTTGCAATCCATCTTAAGCCGAAAGACGCCTGTGTATCGTTAGGACATTTTTCCTTAAGAACGTTAACGGCTTTTTCCGGAAGGTTGCATAAAACGCCGCCTCTTAACGGTTCCATGACTATAACAGGAACACCTGCTTCATCTGCGATTTGATAAAGTTCATCAGCATTCACTACTTCCCAGTCAAGGTAGTTTAATTGAAGCTGGCAGAAATCCCATTTATGCTCTTTAATAACCTCTCTTAGCATTTGCGGATCTCCGTGGAAAGAGAAGCCTATATGTTTAACTAAGCCTTCTTTTTTAAGTTTTACAAGCTCTCCGTACATGTCATTATCGCGATAATTACTCAATGTATTTTTGTTTATATTGTGAACCATATAATTATCGAAATATTTTACCTGACACTTTTTAAGCTGTTCTTCACATAGCCTTCTGACATCTGCCGGTGATTTAACCAGATAAGCAGGACACTTATCCGTTAGAATAAAGCTTTCTCTCTGGTATTTTTTTAGAACTTCACCGATTGCGTTTTCAGACTTTCCTTCAACGTACATATAAGCTGTATCAAAATAGTTAGCGCCATGAGCCATCGCATACTCGACCATCTTGTCCAGTTCGACCATATCGATTTTGCCGTCTCTCATTGGAAGGCGCATACAGCCCAATGCTATTAAAGGCATTGTTGTGTTGTCAAATTTTCTTCTTACAACCTGTCCTTCAGCTTTCTTAACTTCTTTTTTCCCGCAGCCTGCAAGTAATGCCGTGCCGCCAACCGCTAATGCGGAATTTATAATAAATTCTCTACGCTTCATGCTAATCTTCTCCTGATATCTACCCTCTTAAATTTTAACGTTATAATAAAAATTTTACAATTTGATAGCAACTATCAGTCAAGTGCTTTAAAATATAGCCTGGCTGTTTAATGGTATAAACTTATTCATAAAATAATATAAATTTAATGAAACTATATAAAATTATCTTTTTAATATTATCATTTCTTTTGCCCTGTCAGGTTATTGCAGGTGATATACTTATTAATGACTTCTCTGAGTTAATAAATTCAGCTCCAATAGATGGTGATGTATTAACATTTACTAACAATTTGGATTCAGATGCCTCGATTGGTACTCATTTTGAAAACTTAGATATAACTTTTGAAGGAAACAATCATTTCCTTGACGGTAATAATGTCTTTAGCGGATTTACTTTTAATAGTAATACAACATTTAATCAGGTTGATGTAAGGCACTGTAAAGGTCAAAACTATGGCGCTTATACTTACGCAGGAGCAATTTACAATGATGGTGGTGAGTTAGATATAAATCAAGCCGCTTTTAATGAAAATTTTGTAGATTCAAGCGGGCTTAACCTAGGAAGCGGCGGTGCTTTATATAATATAGGTGATGGGAATATAGAAATAGAATCAGTAATCTTTGCGAATAATTATGCAAATGGTGCAACTGCATTCGGTGGTGCTATTGCAAATGGTGCAGTACAAGCAAGCAGTGCAACGAAAATGAGTATAAATAATGCTGTGTTTAGAGATAATTATGTAGAAGGAACTGTTGCACCATATGGCGGCGCTGTTTATAATAGCGGTACAATAGATATTAGTAATACCAGTTTTGAAAACAATAAAACATTGGGAGAAGAAAGTTTAGCGGCATATGCAGGTGCGCTTTATAATATCGGTGAAATGAATGTTAGTAATGCAACTATAACAGATAATTCAACCACAGGAGGTTTGAGCTCTATTGTTAGAGGAGGGGCTATTTATAATAATAATGAGCTTTCATTAACTAATACTAAAATAAATGGAAATTATATAGACGCTCAGTTTTATGGAGATGGAGGGGCTATTTATAATGATTGTGCAGGTCATG
>CALUQF010000198.1 GCA_944322835.1 Candidatus Gastranaerophilales bacterium
CTTCATAGTGGAAGGTTTCATCTTTTTTCAAGTCTTTTTCATCATGAAGAATAATCTTCAAACCTTTGTTTAAGAAAGCCATTTCTCTGAATCGTGTTGCGATAATATCAACATCAATTTCAGTAGTTTCGGTAAAGATTTCCGGATCAAGCCAGAAAGTTGATTTAGTTCCGGTTTTAGTAGTCGGAACGGTTTTTTCTACAGGAGAAGTAGGCTCTCCTCTCAGGTAAGTCTGCTTCCAAACATAGCCGTCACGTGAGACTTCGACAACCATTTTTTCTGAAAGTGCGTTAACAACAGAGGCGCCAACACCGTGCAAACCACCTGATACTTTATATCCGCCGTCACCGAATTTTCCGCCTGCGTGAAGTACGGTGTGTACAATTTCTAATGCTGATTTACCGGTTTCGGGTTTAATGTCAACAGGGATTCCGCGTCCGTTATCTTCAACAGTTACGCTGTTATCTTTATGCACAGTTACGTGGATTTCGGTACAGTAACCCGCAAGCGACTCGTCAATTGAATTATCAACAATTTCATAAATACAATGGTGCAAACCTCTCTGTGAAGTTGAACCTATGTACATGCCGGGTCTCATTCTTACAGCTTCCAAACCCTCTAATACACGTATATTACTAGCGTCATACCCTTGTGCCATTAATCCCCCTCAATAATTAAATATAGTCTCTATATTACCATTGTAGCACAAAAGCAAAATTTGCATAAATTTTAATCTTAGTTTAAATATTGTCATACTAAATAGCCGGGCACTACTGCCCAACAAAAAATTCACCTAAACCCCTAAACTTATAAACTCCTCAACCAATTACATTTACCCTTTCCCATTTACCCCGCTTTTAAGATGACAGAAAAAATTCTTACAAAATAACTTTCTATTTTATTGTCGAAATGACTGATGAATATTAGGTTTAAAAAAATCTTTGTTAACAAAACTTAATATTTTGGTTTTAAAAGGCAATTTTTTATTTCTTTAAAACTTTATATATATATACAAGATATCAAAAGTCATTACATAGTAAAGGAGAAATATATGGCAAGAGTTTTAATTTCAATGCCCGAAGAATTTTTAGACAAAATTGATCAGGTAGCAGAAGGCGAAAACAGAACACGTTCAGAATTGATTAGAGAAGCTTTAAGAAGCTATATGTACAAAAGCAGAGTAAAAGCTAATACTATGGCAACAAAGAATGCTGCAATTCTGGAGGCGTTGTTAGATTAAAACAAGAAGCGGAAAATGGGAAAAGGATTAAAGGATTATAAAAAGCCGTTCATTAAAGAATGGCTTTTTTTATATGTTTTCAAATGAGTCAATGGCGATATCAATAATAGCAGTGCCGCTATGATTGATAGCTTTTTCAAGAGACGGAATTAATTCTTCTTTTTTAGTAACTCTTATTGCAAATAAGTCATATGCTTCCGCAATCTTTGTAAAATCCGGATTAATCATTTCAACCTGGTATCTTTTATTATAAATTTTTTCTTGAAGTTCGCGCACCATGCCCAGATAACTATTATTCATTATAATAATTTTGACGGGAATATTATGTTCTCTACAAGTTGCAAGTTCTTGCAGATTCATCTGAAATGAACCGTCGCCTGTAATATTTAGAATAAGATTTTTAGGATTAGCAATATACGCTCCGATTGCAGCAGGTAGCCCAAAGCCCATAGTTCCCAGTCCGCCTGATGTAATAAATTTACGGGGTTTATTAAAGTTAAAAAATTGTGCTGTCAACATCTGGTGCTGACCGACATCCGTAACCACAACAGGTTCGTAATATTTGGTAAACTCAGACAGTGTTTCAAGGACATATGAAGAATGCAATGTGGCAGTGTTGTCCTGCCAATACTCAGTATTGTCTTTCAATGCATCTATTTCAACAAGTAATTTTCGCGATTTTGGCTTAATATCACCGGCTTCTGCAAGAAAAGTATTCAAAAAATCTTTTACATCTGCAATAATCTCTAAATCAACATTTTTGGAAGCTTTTTGCAGATTTATATAAGCAGTTTTAAAATTTCCTGTAAAATTACTGTTTTTGCATGTGGATCTATCTGATAACGAAGAGCCCAGCGCAATTAAAAGGTCGCAGTGATTGAGTGCAGTATTCGCACTCTCAACACCGTTAAGCCCTATCATTCCTAAAAACAGGTTATTTTCAGAGGGATAAATTCCTATTCCCATAAGCGTAGATACAACGGGACATTGGAGCTTTGTAACAAAATGTTCTATTTCAGCCGGTGCATCTATGCATCCGCCGCCGATTAGAATAAGCGGTTTCTGCGCGGCATTAATTAGTTGTTTCAAAGACTCGATTTCGTTTGCAAAATTGGTTATATCAATTTTTTCTTGCTCAAAAGAATGCCTTTTAGACTTATGTTCAGCTTCAAGAAAATTTCTTGCAAGGACAACAACGACCGGCCCTTTAACACCGCAATTTGCTTCATAAAATGCTTTGTCAAGTACCACTTCAATATCATCATCCTTACCGAGAGTATATACTTTTTTGGAACAGGTTTTTACTATTGATTCAATATCAACATTTTGAAATACTTTACCCTTTTTATCTGCATTTGTAACTTGTCCGGCAAGAATTACAAGAGGAGTCGAATCTGCATAAGCATTTGCGATACCTGTTATTGTATTAGTAAATCCTGGTCCGGATGTTACAAGAACAACCCCTGTTTTTCCGCTTATTCTTGCATAACCTTCTGCCGCATGTACAGCAGCTTGTTCGTGTCGTACAAGATAATGCTTGATGTTCTTTTCATCTGCAAGTTCGTTATAAATACTCAATATTGAAGCACCCGGATAACCAAATATGCTGTCTACTCCGTGTTTTACAAGTGTTTTTACAAGAGCGGCTGCAGATGATGTGTGTTGTTTAAGACTCATTAGTTTTGTCATTATAGGGTTATTATACATCAAAGATTATAACTTGTATCTTGATTTATAAATTTGTTTACAGTAAGATTGGAATACGCAAGTATATTGAAAATTAAATAGTTGTCGGGATGTAGCAAGGACTCCTGAAAAATGATTAAGTATCATTTTGAAAGGAGGGAGGCGAGTTCGAACGAAAGTGAGACGAGCCAAG
>CALUQF010000199.1 GCA_944322835.1 Candidatus Gastranaerophilales bacterium
ATCGTGAGTAAACCACCCGTTCCCATCCCGAACACGGTCGTAAAGACTTACAGAGGCGACAATACTTGGCGGGCCACTGCCTGGGAAGATAGCACGCTGCCAACATCTAATTTAGAGAAAAGCGAGAATTGATCGGACGATTGGTTCTCGTTTTTTTTGAAACAATTCAGCCCTTTTCGGCACTCAAAAAGGCTAGATTGTTGTAAACCACCCTTTCTCTCACAAAACTGTCCACCGGACAGTTTTGTTCGGCAGAGTCATCCCGAACACGGTCGTAAAGCCCTGCAAGGTGACAATACTTGGCAGGTCCCCGCCTGGGAAGATAGCATGCTGCCAATATCTAATTTAGAAAAAGAGTAGAATGAATGGATTTTCATTATACTCGTGAATAGTGACTAGTTGTTATATTATCATTTTGTGATGTGTGAAGAGTGATGAGATTTTTGTCAGGCAGTGCCAGACAAAAATTTTATCAAGGTGCAGCAATTTTAATCAGATTTCGTGGTTGTAGTTATTTGTAAAGTTTTGTAACGAATTGATTTAAAAGTCTAAAGTTTTTTCAAAAAATGCCGTTAAACATATTACAAGTTAAAAATATTACAAGTTAAAAAGTAAAGGAGCAGAAATGAGTGATTTTTTAGGGATTAATCAATTTGGAAGTTTAACAGTTAATGGGACAAAAGTAAAGTTTGAGGATATTGATACAGATAAAAACGGTGAAATTTCTGAGCAGGAATACAATAACTTTCTTAATGAAGTAAAATTAGATTCAATAGAGTTTTCTTCTGTAGATAAGGATGGCGATAAAGTTATATCAGAGTCTGAATTTACACTATATGATCAAAAATCGCAAATGCAGGATGCTATCAATGATATGGCTGGTACAATAAGTCAGGATTTTGCAGGAAAAAGTGAATATTTGACTGATGTAAGTAATGCACTTAAGGATTATATAGAAGAATATGCTGCAAACTATACAGGTGAAGTTGAGAATATGGCAGAAGATTTTAAAGCAGCCCTTCCGCTAAAGTATGATGAAATAAAAGCCGGTATAATGGCAAATGACCCGGCTACAGTAAAATCTGCGGTTCTTGATGATCTTTATTCTAATTTAACAGCACCTCAAGTAGAGACAAAAGCAGATGGTACTACAGTTTCAGGCGAGGCATTGCCAGAAGGTACTGCAAATAGAATTATTAAGGAATTAGAAGCAGAAGCAAACAAATTTATTAAAGAGTATAAGGGTGAGAACTTAAATGAAGATTTGAGAGCTCACTTAGAAGAATTTATGAACAAATCAGATGTAGAAAAGCTGCAGGATGCTACAAATACATTTAATGCAGGTGTAGCAGCTCTCGGCTCTTATATTGATAGCGGTGCAGATTTAACAACATTGAAAGAATTGTCAAAAGAATTTTTACTTGCTTGTATTGATAAAGGTGTAACAGTAAAACTTGGCGGCACTACAATAAAGACGGAAGCTGCTATAAATACAGCTCTTAGAAAATTCTCTGACGGCGCAGAACTCAAAGCCGCTATGGATGAAGTGATTTCCGGATTAAGCACCTCAACCTTACAGGATGGTATTATTGCGGAAGAAGAACAAAAAGCAGCTGAAGCTGCCGAGAAAGCTTTTACAGGTATAAAAGGTTCGGAGTATCAAGTTAACACTTCACTAATTGACTATTCAAGTGTTTCAGGATATTTTAACGGTTCACAAATAACAACAAAAGGAGCAGATAATCATGATAATAATATTAGAAACTCTGCAAGAAGTATTATTGAACAAAGTAATTTAAAAGAACAAATGAAACAGCAGATTACTGATATGCTTGCTTCAAAAGGTATTTCATTTGATAAGATTGCAGATGTATTTGAAAATGTTTACAATGATTCCTTGAACCAATCTCTGAATGAAATAACATCAAGAAAAACAAATCATAAATGGAGAAAGAAAAAACAAACATTTGCATCTAATCAGTCAATAAAAGATATTGTTGACAACTTTATTAATAAATTCAATACGAATATCGCAACTGCAATAGATCAAATGAATGCTTCGACAACAGATATGGATTTGCAAGATGTTAATTTTACAGAAGTAGTAGCAACCGATGAAAATGGTAATGTTACGGATCCTGTACTTGCAAATGCACTGGAAAAGAACACCACAGTGAGTGTTAGCCGTCATAGAGATGACGAATATGTAAGTGGATTAATCGATCGTATGCAGTCAACTATGCTGGGCAAGGCTAAGACAATGTGCGATGCAAACGGTATAGAGTTTGATTTGACTGTATTCAATACAATGTTTAATAATGCAAAATCAATAGCAGTTAATAGTGATGCAGTATCAAATAGTTTCTTTAAAACCAGAGTAAATCCACAAGCCTTATTAACAACCTTCACTACAAATTTTAAAGAAACCTATACTACTTGGGTTCAGGCGCAAGTTGCCGGGAAGAGTGAAGAAAATTAATAGCTAAGTTATTTGAGTATTGCTCTACATTAATTTTTTATTCTTGAAAATAAATAACGGGTGAAATATTCACCCGTTATTTATTTTAGAATTTGCAGTTTCCGTATTCGCAGCTGTCAGTTTGCTGTATAGGTTCGCAATGATGAACCATTAGGGCTGTAACGATAGCACTTATACCTACAAGTGAGTAAATAACTCTTGATACAAGTGTCATGTCTCCAAAAATTGCAGCTACAAGGTCAAAACCAAATATGCCAATCAGACCCCAGTTAAGTGCTCCAATAAGTACTAGAGCGTATGCGGTGTATCTAAGATATTTCATTATATATCTCCTTTCTTTTACCTCTTTTATTATTACCTAACTTTCTTTTTATAAATTGTACAGCCAGGCTAATACTTTTGATTTATTTTGGTTGGATATGTAAATGTCTGCGTGCGTGTGTAAATATAACTGCCCAGCTTGCGGGCTTAGTTTTGAGGAACACTTGTAGTTTTTATA
>CALUQF010000200.1 GCA_944322835.1 Candidatus Gastranaerophilales bacterium
TAAGCTCTTTTGCTGCCAGAAATTGCAATTTGGTGTCTTCCTTTAGCACGACGTCTGTTCAAAACTTCTTGTCCGCCAGGAGTTGCCATTCTAGCTCTAAATCCGCTCACATGCTGTCTTTTAATTTTTGTTCCTTCTAATGTACGTCTCATTTTTCTATTTCCTTTTCAGCTAATTTTACTTATAATAGTTCTATAAAACCATGAACATGCAATTCAGTCAATTATATATGTTAAGTTTAGTTAAGGAGAGAGATAAAATGACCAATAAAAAAATCGGATTTATCGGAGCAGGGAAAATGGCAAGCGCAATTATAAAAGGACTGATAAAGTCAGGATTCAGTAGATGTGAAGATATTACTGCAACACAGGCTGAAATTGACCAATTAGAAGAGAAGTCAAAGGCATTAGGTATTGAAGTTATTGCAGATAATAAAATTCTTGCTCAGGAATCTGACATTATTTTTATTGCAGTAAAACCAAACCAAGCATTAGATGTTCTAAATGAAATAAGCCCTTATATTACTCCCGAAAAACTTGTCGTATCAATAGCGGCCGGTATAAGGTTAGAAAAACTGGAGTCAAATCTCCCTTCAAGTACACGTGTAATTCGGGTTATGCCAAACACTCCTATGCTTGTTAATGAAGGAATGAGCGGAATGATAGGCGGCAAAGAGACTACAAAAGATGATTTAGATTATATATATAACCTGCTTTCTACTATTGGTAAATGTATTATTGTTGATAATGAAACTCAGATGGATATTGTAACAGCGATTTCAGGTTCCGGCCCTGCTTTCTATTATAAAGTTATAAATGAAATTGCGCGTGCCGGCGAGAAACTTGGTCTGGATTATGAAAAATCATTGCTTTTGAGCATCCAGACCGCAATTGGTTCTGCTAAAATGGCTTTGAACAGAGAAATCCCAATGGAAGAGTTAATTTCAAATGTCGCAACAAAAGGCGGTTGTACACGTGTTGGCGTGGATTGTATGGACGATAATGATACCGAAAAACTTTTCTATGATGTAATTAAATCTACTACAGAAAAAGCTCATGCGCTTGGTGAATAATACCAGTGATTCTTTCAGTAGAAAGTGAATTACGAATGTCTTGCCTTTCTCAAGTCTTTCTTAAATTAGAAAAGACCGGTATATAACCGGTCTTTTCTAATTTTATTAATTCTTACTACTTAGCAGCTCCTGATTTCTCGATAATTTCTTTTTCGATATTTGCCGGAACCTGTTCGTATTTTTGGAATTCCATAGAGAATGTTCCGCGGCCTTGAGTGTTAGATCTCAAGTCTGTTGCATAACCGAACATGTTAGCAAGAGGTACAACCGCTCTTACAATTACGTTTCCGGTATTGCCTTGAGGTTCTTGACCTTCAACACGACCTCTTCTTCTTGAAATATCACCAATGATTGTACCGGTGAATTCTTCAGGAATTTCGATTTCAACCTTCATCATAGGCTCTAAGATGCATGGTTGTGCTTTTTTAGCACCGTCTTTAATAGCCATAGAACCGGCAATCTTGAACGCCATTTCTGAAGAGTCGACTTCGTGGTAAGAACCATCGTAAAGTTCAACCTTAACGTCAATCATCGGGAATCCTGCTAAGATACCGCCTTCAAGAGCTTCTTCCATACCTTTTCTTGCAGGTTCGATGTATTCTTTAGGAATAGCACCACCGACAATTTTGTTTTCAAATACAAATCCTGCATTTTCTTCTGCCGGAGAAATCTTAATTTTAACGTGGCCGTATTGACCTTTACCACCTGATTGACGTACGAATTTAGAATCCTGATCAGCATTGCCTCTAATTGTTTCTCTGTAAGCAACCTGAGGTTTACCGATATTAGCTTCAACTTTGAATTCTCTTAACATACGGTCAACGATAATATCAAGGTGAAGTTCGCCCATACCTGAGATAATTGTCTGACCTGTTTCTGTATCAGATTTAACTCTGAATGACGGATCTTCTTCTGCCAATTTTTGAAGAGCAATACCCATTTTATCCTGGTCAGCTTTTGTTTTCGGTTCGATAGCAACAGAGATAACCGGTTCAGGGAAGCTCATTCTTTCTAAGATAATCGGAGCTTTTTCATCACACAATGTATCACCTGTTGTAGTATCTTTCAAACCTACAGCTGCGCAGATATCGCCTGCGTAAACTTCAGATTCTTCGAGTCTCTGGTCAGCATACATACGAACCAATCTTGAGATACGTTCTTTTTTACCGTTTGTAGCATTAAGAACATATGAACCTGATGTAATAACGCCTGAATATACTCTTAAGAATGTTAAACGACCAACAAACGGGTCTGTCATAACTTTGAATGCCAAAGCTGAGAACGGTTCAGAATCAGATGAATGTCTTTCAGTCTTAGTACCGTCTTCTAATTCACCTTCAATAGCCTTAACATCAACCGGAGATGGCATTAATTCAACAATTGAGTCAAGAAGCAGCTGTACACCTTTGTTCTTGAATGCAGTACCGCAAGTTACAGGAACAATTTTGTTATCGCAAACAGCTTTTCTTAAACCTCTTTTCAATTCATCAACAGTAATTGAAGAAGGATCTTCAAAATATTTTTCCATCAAATCGTCATTTTCAGCTGCGATTGCTTCAACAAGTTCATCTCTGTATTTTTGTGCCATTTCAAGCATATCTGCAGGGACATCTTCTTCTCTGATATCAGTACCTAGGTCGTTTGTATAAATTTCAGCTTTCATAGTAAACAAATCAATTAAACCTCTGAATTGGTCTTCTGCACCAATAGGAAGTCTGATTGGGAAAGCATTTGCACCCAATCTGTTTTTGATTTGGTCAACTACTCTGTAGAAATCAGCACCTGTTCTGTCCATTTTGTTAACAAATACCATTCTTGGAACTTCGTATCTGTT
>CALUQF010000201.1 GCA_944322835.1 Candidatus Gastranaerophilales bacterium
TAATTTCCCCTTTATGTTCAGTGCAGATATTTCATTGTCAATTTTTTTTTTTTTTTCATAAATTCTCGAAGGGATTAAGTGTTTAAACAGATATTCTTTAATGCTTTCCTCAACAGCAGAAATACCCGACAATATTGAAAATACTTCTTTATTGTTATCATTTTTTATAGCTTCTTCTAATTTTTTTCTAATAATATCCTTAGTGGATTCTGATATTGATGAATATTCAAATATACCTTTATTCCCTAATTTTACATAAAAGAGGTTCCTGAAGATTTCCAGGTTATCTCTTTTTGTACTTGTTAATTTCGATAAGTCTCGTGTGCCTCGGATATCTAATGCACGTATAGCTGAGACGGGAAATATTTTTGGATTTTTGAATCCCAAATTTTCCAATCCTTTTCTTTGCTCATCTAAATATTCTTTTAATGGATTTTCAGAAAATGATATATTTTCGATTTCCATATCATTATCAAGAGAGTCAATCTTTGATAAAATAAAAAGAACCCTATCTTCTGCTTGTTGACCATCCGTATTTAACTTTTTGCGAATTTTTTTCAGATATTCCTGAGTGGTATCATTTAAATGCTCCAGTACAAAACATACCATTGGTAATGATTTATCTTTTATATATTCATCTACGACTATTCTATCTTCTATGTGTGTAGCTGAATCTGGTCCCGGAGTATCAACAATCCTTAAAGAATTTTTTTCCTCTATATCAATGTATGGTATTCTCCCTAATAAACAGACTTGTTTTATATTATTATCTTTATTCCATTCGCTTAATAATTCCTTTGTCGCAAAAATGATTTTAGATTTTTCCCCATTTGTCGTTATGGCATAAGCCTGGAAACCTGAATCTGCATTTTTGTTCCTATCCTTTATTTCTGTTATTTTCGCAGTGCAACGTCCTCTTGCAGTAGGGAGTAAATCTACACCCAAAATCGAATTGATAAATGTAGATTTCCCATTTTTCATTGGGGCCATGACTGTGACAACCAATTCTCTATCACTTATAGCTTTTAGTGATTCCGTAAACTCTAAATTCTGAAATTTTTCAATCGGTGATTCTTTTAATTTTGACAAAAGATCGATTAACTTTTGATGAACATTGTCTTCAACTACCATACGATCATAATCCTTGTATAGGACAACATCTTCATCCAATCGTTGCAATTCACTTTTTAATTCATCAAAATCAAACCTAGTCCCAGCAAAATACAATTTGTCAGTCCGAAATCGTTTCAAGATCTCTTTCGCCAATGGTCTGGCAAAAGCAGAAAGCCTATTCGGGATATTGTTTGTTATTGCAAGATTTTCAAACCAAGCTTCTTTTCTTATTTCTCCGTCTATTTCAATAGTAGACTTAATTGTAAAGGGATTATGTATAATTTCTACTCTCATAAATTATTATATATTATAATATTATTTTATTGGATAAGCTTTTTACTTATTTATTCGTATGATTTTTAGTTCTTTGGCATTACAACTCAATTCAAATGAAATTTAATTTAGGGAAAATCTTTAAAAAAGCAATAGTATATATTTTTTATTACACAGAAAATTCCTAGTAGAATTGTTTAAGCGTAAATTTGTTTTAGTACACAAATGTGTAGAACTAAAACTAGTGTAAATGTAGATCCAATTTTTCATTTGTATTTATTAACATCAAGTTCAATTTTTACTGGTAAGATAAATTTAACAATCTACTTAAGTAATGGACATGATATGTGGATCCTCCAGTAGATAGTCCTGAAACTATGCACTCTTTGGTAATATATTGTTACGTTTCATCTTTCAGTTATTTTAAATTTTTCGAAGTCTTTTTCTTGACTAATTAGAGCGGTAGCAAGGTCATGGTAATTAAGAAAATCACATATTGTTATAATTTTATTGATGTTATTTGCTTGCAATTGCAAATATGTAATTGTGGTTTCTTTCTTTTTTAAATTTTCGCTTATTATTTCATTCAATTTATTTTTAGTGTTTTCCTTAATTTTTTCGATATTTATTTTATCTTTTATATAATTGTATAAATCATTTCCAAGCACTTTTCCTCCTAATGACATATCGACTCCAGATATATCAAAACTGTATTTTATCTTGTTAATAATATCGTAATATCCAGTTCCTTTGAGTATATTTTCTATTTTTTCTTTATCTTTATTTGAAATTTCTTGCCCCAATAAGGATTTAACTGCGTTAAGAGAAAACGTGCAACCACAAAGTTCCATTAGCTGATTTTCATCATCTTGTGATAATTCTTTAATCTCGCAAGATGCCATTATGTTATCTAAGACAATATCAGCGTTCTCTAATTTTTCTCTCGCATCGTTTACTTTACTATTTGCATTTTCAATTTCTTTTTTTCCTAAATCAAGCGCTTTCGAATATTTTAGATAACAATTTGCTGTGAATTTCTTGAGAAATTTTTCCCAGTCTAACAGTGGTAATGTTTTAGGGGGAGAATAATTATATTCAATTGTAATAGTATTATTTTGTTTCTTCTGAAATTCTCGATAATATTTATTGTCCAAATATTTTTCACTATTAGGTAAATTAGTAAAAAATATAAAGTACACACCTGGATTAGAATATTTTAGATCATTTGATAATTTTTCTGCCAACTTATCTTGTATTGTATTCGTATTTTCTTCTACAAATGATTTAAAGGTTTCTTCATATCTAAATTTATCAATAGCATTGAATATGGACTCTCTATCAACATTGCAAGCGTCGTCTATAATACTTGGATACGGGACTAGCAATGAATTTATACTATGTTCTATACAAAGAATGACTTTTTTATCTTTTAAATTGATAATTTTAATACTTTCTACTAAAAATAAATTATATTTGTGATATAAAGGAAGTTG
>CALUQF010000202.1 GCA_944322835.1 Candidatus Gastranaerophilales bacterium
TTGTAGATATTACTTGCGGCGTATTCCTGAACCTCATCAAATTTTGATGACATAACTATCTTATAGATGTCATCCTGGTTTTCCGCGTCAACCCCGGATGCGTTTGCATCAGCCAAACCTTTTTGAACTTCTACCGCATCCGCATCAGATAAATATTGCGTTGCATCCATTGTGTTCTGCGCAAACGGCACCTGCGCATCTTTTTCTATAATTTTTTCTGCCAAGGCGTCATTAAAACCATGCAGTACAAATTTATCACCGTGCGCTCTTTGTGCTATTACTTTTTGTGTCTCAATTTGTTCTTCACCGGAAATTCCTTCAAAAACCTTTGATGTCTGCTCACGCCTAATCTCATCATTTTTTAAATTAGTAACGGTAGCCGCATATTCTCTTCTTATTGCAAGAGTTGGCGCCAAATTTACAGCTTCGGCATGCGTGCGTTGCAAATCTTCATTCTTGGTCTTTGAAAATTCTTCCATTGCCATGACATGACCGCCTTTAGCCATAATAGCCCTGGCATCCGTTACTTCAGGAAGGAAATAGTCACCGCGTGTATCTCCCAATCTTGTATGGAATCTTGCGACAGCGGCAGCTTCATTTTCTGACAAATCTTGAGTTCCGTGTGCTTCCCAATATTTGTTTATATCTATCAACGCATCTTTCATTTCTTGACCAAAATCGTCAAAATTTAAAGAGTCAAGAAGCTTAGTATCGCTACCTACAGCAGTCAATAATATGCTTGCAAAGTGGTCGTTCTCACCCCTTAAAGAGCCTATCATATTCTCTATGGTCTTAGCCCTTTTTTCTTCAGGAACCTTATCAATCTCTTTAAATGCATAATCAAGAAAAGCTTGCTTTGTCTCTGCACGTGAAAGTTGCTTACCATCTATACTATGTTTAAAATCTGTATATAAATTATCATAAGTACCATCAGCTTTTTGACTGGCTGCATTTAATGCAGCACCTATAGTATTCTGTCTTGCATCTAATTCAGAAGAAGAATTAGCTAACATTTTTTTAGACTTTTCTATGCTTGAAGAAATTCTCTCTTGCTTCTGTGCCAAATCCAGACCTATTGCCATTGCGTCTTCTATGTTACCACCGGCTTCAAAAGTTACTGAATTTTGAGTAATTTCTTCTGAAATTTTATCAAGCAGCTTTTCTTTATGCATAAGCCCATGTTGTATTTCAAGTTTTGTCTTATCTGCATAAGAAAGATTTGCCAAATCTTCTTTTGTAAACCCATTTTCTATAACCATATGGAAATCAGCCATATAATTTCTGCGTAAACGCGCCTTACGCTCATCTGACATATTATTCCATCTTTCATCAGAAAATCCGCGTGTCTGCTTTATACGATTGTCTAACAGTTCTTGTCTTGCTGCATCTTTTTGATCTTCAGGAACATCTTTTAGCATTTCATCCGTTATAGATCTTAAATAAGCAGCCCTTTGTTCCGGAGACATTTGTTTCCAGTCTTTTTCCGTTATAGTTCGTTTAGAAGTATCATCCCGCTTAATAATACTATTTTCTTTATTCTGGACTTCAGCCTTTACCTCCACAGGATTTTCTATTGCTGTCAATTTGTCATTTGCAGCTTCTGTTGTTGTTTTTTCAATAGATAAACCAGGTATTCCAAAATTAGTTTTATCAGCAGGATTTTTAATTTGATTAATCTGATTATTTACTTCACTTTTTTGTTCGTCAGATAACTGTAAATATTGTTCCAGAGTTAGACCAAGTAATTTAAGTAACTCTTCATCAACAGCTACAGGTACAACTATATTTTTTGAACTTTCAACAATAGGATTTGGTGTAACTGAGCCGGCAGGCGTTGTTTGCACCTGCTGCACATTCTGCTGTTTAATTGTACCGTCACCAAAAGCCATTATTTTCTCTCTGTTTTTAACACTTATTTATATAAAAACATGCTAAAATGCTCTATTTCAGCATGTTTTTATGTTGTTACATTTGTTTACATATATCATTTATCTTCAAGCACCAAGTTAGAAACTTTTTGGTTTATCTTAACAGCTGATTCTGAATTTTTGTTATATTCCGGTGATTGTAGTACCTTCATAATTTCAGAACCCAAAATATCATCCATTATAATAAAATTATCTATTTGACTACCAAAATATTCAGTATAAAGAGGTTCATTATCAAGAGATATCGCAGTTATTAATCCGGTATTTAACAATGCATCTAAGCCGTGAAGCCTGCCATCAATTAAAGAGACTCCTTTTACTCTGGTTGACCTAACACCCAGGTCTTCGTGTACAACTCTTATTTCTTCAAAATTACTTAAATCATTATCTAAATCGTAAAACTTAAGGATGTAATTTCCATGAGAACCTTTAATATATATATCATCTTTACCCATAGACTTTCTACCATTATGTTCCAATGCAGCTTCATACGTTTTTTCGTTTCCTTCGGTATTAAATTCAAAAATTGTAGATAATATTCCGATGCTATGATTTATAAAATCGTCTTCAACAAAAAGCAAATCGCCTTCTTCATTTGCAACAATCAAATTATTATGAGCCTGCCGGACACCTTTTATATTGCTCTGATTGGTCGGCTGGGAAATAACAGCTTCTACATAATTAACAACTTGAGGATCAAGAAAGCTGAAGCGTTGAATTTTTCCATTATATTCGGTTTCTCCTATGACTTCTTTAGTATACATAGGGCCTTCTTTTACACCGTTTTCGCCATATAAATATATTTCTCTGTTGACAAGATCCTTGGCTTCAAATGTAAACTTTCCGGCTTTTAACAAAATTTTATCAAAGCTGTCAGTGCCGCCTTTTGTATTCAATGCCATCACAATAACGTCCGTGCCGTTTTGAGATTTGAATGAAT
>CALUQF010000203.1 GCA_944322835.1 Candidatus Gastranaerophilales bacterium
AAAAGAGTATTGCAAGCGTAGATACAAGCAATTATTTTTTATTAAATAAAAATGATTTTGCTTATAATAAAAGCTACTCCGCTGGGTATCCTTTTGGTACTATCAAAAAAATGAAATTGTATGAACAAGGAATTGTTTCACCTCTATATATTTGTTTTAGGGTGAAACCCAAATTAATGAACATAGATTATATTGAGCAATATTTTGATGCAAATAAATTTAATTCTGAAATCTTGGCAATAGCTCAAGAAGGTGCAAGAAACCACGGGCTTTTGAATATGAGTATAGACGATTTCTTTAATTGCAATATTGTAAAGCCATCACAACAAGAGCAGGAGAAGATTGCGAAGATTTTGAACTGCTGTGATAAGGTTATTGAACTTAAACAAGAATTGCTAGAGCTAAAAACAAAAGAACAATGTTGGATTCGTCAGAATATATTAACTGGAAAGATAAGATTTCCAGAATTTAAAAAAAACTGGGAAAATGTAAAATTGAAAGATATTTTATATGAGCACAAACAAACTAGTACAGGTAAGGAAATAGTTTGTTCGGTGGCAGTAAAGAAAGGAATAATTAGTCAAGTAGAACATCTAGGTAAATATTGTGCTGCTGATGATACTTCAAATTATAATCTAGTTGAACCTGGCAATATTGTTTATACTAAAAGTCCTACAGGTCAATTTCCATATGGGATAATAAAACAAAGTAAGCTTTTAAAAAATGTAATCGTTTCTCCTTTGTATGGCGTATTTCGCCCCAAAAATTATGAAATAGGGGCTTTTCTTGATGAGTATTTTAAGTCTTATGTATATACAAATAACTATTTGAAACCGATTATTCAAAAAGGTGCTAAAAATACTATTAATATTACGAATACCACATTTTTATCCAATTACATAAAAATACCTGTAGATATTGAAGAACAAAAATTAATTCATAAATTAATAAATATTAAAAATAATGAAATTGTAAACATAGAAAATGAGATTAATGAATTTAAACAACTCAAAAAATCACTTTCACAACTGCTTTTAACAGGTATAGTAAGAACTGTGGAGGTTTAAGATGGCAAGATATACACAAAGATTTGAAAAAACAAAAACTAAAAAGAAAATATACAGAATTAATAATGAAACTAAAGAAGAGAAATTAATTTCAGTAATTCACAATGGTAAAACTCCTTATATTACAACTTATATAGATAATTTTATTGCTGATGAAATAAAAATAGATGGAATTGCTTTGCCAAGAGGAATTTCACCTTTAGGGTTGCCTACGCGTGTTATTTCTAGAATAAATAAGGTTCTTAAAATGCTGGATATTCCTGTTAATAATTTTTATATTTCTACTTCAAAAGAGACTTCTTTTGTTTTAAATAATGAAAGATTGGATATAGTATTTAAAAGGTCTGATTTTGAGGAGTTAGATAAAAAGAATGAATTATTTTATAGAATAGCATCTAATAATTTAAATATATCAATAAAAAATTTATTACATCAAAAAGCTCCATCTATATTTCCAGAAGAACCAAAGGCTTTAAATTTGAGCAAAAAAGTTTTTATGGATAACTTGAGAGAGGGCATAAAAAAAGATATGACTGCTGAAGATGTGAAAAAATTAGGTGAATTTTATCTTGAGGTCAGCACTAAATTTGTTAGAAAGGACATAAAAGAAAAATTATTGATTGATTTACAAGATAAAACGAAAATTATAGCACTAGAAAATTTAATGAAAGAATATAAAGATTTGTTAGATAAAGAACCTGCTGAAACAAAATGGCAAAAGTTTTTTGAAAAATATATTACAATATTAGATAGTCGTTATATCAAAGTTTTAGATAAAAATAATATTTCCACATATACTACTAAAAAACCCGATTTAATTTTATTAGATTTATATAAATTTATAGATTTATACGAATTAAAGAAGACAAAAACAAATTTACTTGAATATGATAATAGTCATAAAAATTATTATTGGCACAAAGACATTGCAATGGTTATTGCTCAAGCAGAAAAATATGTGCGAAAAATGACTGAAAATTCATCTACATTAATAAGAGAAATAAAGGAAGATTGTGGTCTTGTCGTTGACATTATCAAACCCAAAGCAATTATTGTTGCAGGACATAGTAAATATTTAGATAATGATAATAAAATTAATGATTTTAAACTCTTGAGGGAGAGTTTAAAAGATATTACATTTATTTTGTATGATGAATTTTATAAACAACTAGAAAATTTTTACAAGCAGCTCAAGAAAGAGGATAAATAAATGTTAAATCATTACCAATATAACGAAAGACCTGAAAGCCAAGAACCTGCAATCGAATTGCTTGAAAAATTGGGCTGGAAATATTTATCTCCGTCTGATGCGGAAAAACAGCGCGGAAATTTATATAATGTAATTTTAAAAGATGATTTAATGAATTTTTTAAAAGAGCAAAGATATGATTACAAAGGTGAAAAATTCCAATTTTCTTCAAGTAATATTGCTCGTGCAATTTCTGATATAGATGTTCCTTTGCAGTCGGGATTGATGAAAACTTCAAAAGAAATATATGATCTTTTAATTTATGGAAAAAGCTATGAAGAAGATTTGTATGACGGCGGAAAATCTTCTTTTGATTTGAAATTTATCGATTGGAAGCATCCTGAAAATAACATACTTCGTGTTACGGAAGAGTTTTCTGTACAAAAACAGGATCGTTCTAAAAGGCGTCCTGATATTGTTTTAACAGTTAACGGGATCCCTTTGGTTGTAATCGAATGCAAAAAATCTTCTGTTAGCATAGATGAAGGAATAAGACAAAATATTAAAAATTGGAAAGCTGATGAAATT
>CALUQF010000204.1 GCA_944322835.1 Candidatus Gastranaerophilales bacterium
ATCTTTCTTTTCTTACATTGTTATAGATATTGCGAAGTGTCTTCTTCATCTTTGTTCCTACGGATTGCCCCCTCACCACATCCGTAGTTTTCGCCATATGCTCAAACACGGCTGCTCCTCTCCCGCAGGGAGAGGGGACGCTTTACCTCTCACACAAAATTTTGGCCTCTCACGGGCTGTTTTTAGGACAGAAAGAAACTTCTGTCCTTTTTCTTTGACAAGATAATAAAATATCAAATCATTAGATTATATGAGGTTAAAATATGTTAATTAGTGTATAATACAATTGGGATTATATATCTTGGGAAGGAATAAATATGCCAATAGAAGGGTTTGATTATAAGGGTTTTGCTGCTAATATGGCAGAACAAGCGAAGGAGCTTGTTCCAAAAGACTTACAAGACAGAGAAAAAGAATATATTGTAAAAACTCTGGGTAATTTTACATTACTTGCTGGTGAAGCTTTATACAATGATACACAGTTAAATTTAACAATTGATCAAGCTGTTTTTATAACCCAGATTATAGCTGAATGGTCGTTTCATAAATCAATTGACTTAATTCATTCCGGCATTCTGCCGCAATATTGGGATAGTATTATGCAAAAAATAGCATTTACTATCTTTGAAGTTGCAAAACAGGCGGTTATCCGAAAAATCCCTCAAGATCAGCTTTTACAAGCCGTAGAACACCAGGTAATAAAAGTTTACAATTCAAGCATAGAAGAACTTGAAAAAAAAGGAGTTATTGACGAAGACACAAAAAACCGAGCAGAAAGCCAGTCCAATATAGATGCAATGGCTAAAGCCGCTCAAGAAGAACAGATGCGGCAAAAACAAGAAGCTGCAGAGCAGGCCGAACGTAATATGGAAGCCGCCCAGAAAAAACGTGCGGAAAAACAGAAAAAGCAAAAACAAGAAAAAATGCTCGCATCTATGCCTCAAGGTATATCTAACAAGCAAATGAAATTAATGACTCTGGCGTTAGTTTTGAAAATCCTTTCTCAAGATAAAGTTACAACTATTCTTAATAAGTTCGATTCCGATGATTCTCTTGCTATTTCCCAGTATATGAATATGGCAGATTTAGAATCCCATATGGACGCGGATTTGATAACTAGCTGTTTGAAAGAAATGAAAGACTTTTTACCAATTAAGCGTAAGCTTACTAAGGAAAATGTCTTAGGTGATTTGTTAAGAATATATCGTACTACTCCAAGGGAGAATATTGAAAAGATTATTAAAAATGAGCGTCCTTTGGTAAAACGTTTTATAGCGCAGGCTTATGACGGTGAGTATTCAGAGCTGCCTCTAAGAGTTGCCGGCATTGTTGCACAATACATTGAAGAGAGTATATAATTAAATTATGATTATAAAGAAAAATAGTCAGAGACTCAAGGTAAGGAAACCGGAAATTAATAATGTCGACCAGGTGGTCGTAGAAACATCCTCAACACAAGAGCTTGCTGAAATTGTGCCGGAGGAAACTCCTGTTGTACAGGAGCAAGTTCAGCCAGCAATAGAGGAGCCAGAAATTGATTTATTTGATATAGAAAATATCGATTTTACCCAAAGACAGGAAAGACGTCGAGGTTCACGGAGACGTGGATACAGAAGAATTGATGATAGAAATTTAGTATCTAGGGCACAAGAAGAGGCTGAAAATATTAAAAAATCAGCTTTTGAAGAGGGATATAGAAAAGGGTTGGAACAAGCAGAGGGCGATCTTGAACAATTTAGGGATGATTTTTCTGCATTTATGAACGCTCCTAAAAACGTGTTTGAGTATATTGCTCCAGATATTCTGGAAATAAGTGTTGATATTGCAAAAAAAATTATTAAAAAAGAAGTGGAAAGCGATCCTCAAGTGTTAATGAATACAATAATTGATGTATTAAAAACAGTTTCAAAGAGTGAACCTAAAATAAATATCAGAGTAAAGCCTCAGGCTGTACAATTTATTAAGGATACACTCCCTAATATTGCATATCAATTTGGTATAGATGCAAAAGTTAATATTATATCAGATCCGTCAATAGAAGAGGGCGGGTGTATTTTTCAGACAAATAATGGTATTGTTGATGCATCAATTGATACTCAGTTAGAAATTATTAGAAAAGCTTTAGAAGGTATTTAATGGCACAGGAAGACGGTGGACAAAAACCAATAAGTGAAATATTCTTGGCACTCTTTGTAATGGTATTGATATTAATCCTCATTATAGAGATGCCAAATTGGGTTATAAATTTTTCCATCAGCTTAAATATTGCTTTGGGAATTGTACTCTTGATGATATCTCTATACGTACAAAAGCCGCTGGAGCTTGCGGCCTTTCCATCTATCATTCTTTTAGGTACAATGTTTCGTCTGGTGCTTTCAATCGCATCTACGCGTCTTATTCTTGCCAAAGGCGATGCCGGAGAGGTTATTCATGCTTTCGGTACATTTGTAACCGGCGGTAATATGATTGTTGGCGGTGTAATATTTTTGATTATTACAGTTGTGCAATTTATGGTAATCACAAAGGGTGCTGAACGTATTGCGGAAGTTTCGGCGCGTTTTGCATTGGACGCTATGCCCGGTAAACAAATGACAATTGACGCGGATTTTAATGCAGGATTAATTTCGCCGGAAGAAGCTGTAAAAAGGCGTGAAGATTTGCAAAGAGAATCAAGCCTCTTCGGTTCCATGGATGGTTCTATGAAGTTTGTAAAAGGTGATACTATGGCGGGTATCATCATTGTTATTATAAATATTGTGGGCGGGTTGATTATCGGGT
>CALUQF010000205.1 GCA_944322835.1 Candidatus Gastranaerophilales bacterium
AAGAGAAGGCAAGATCGGACAAGAAAACGATCGTTATGCCTGAGACGAACGACAAGAGAACACTGATTGCGGCAGCCCATGTGCTGGAAGAAGGGATTGCCAATATCATCATGGTAGGTAATGAAGAAAAGATCATGGACGGCGCAGGCTGGCTGGAAGTGGACCTGACGGGAGTCAGGGTAGTGGATCCCACCAAGACGGAAAAGTTTGAGGAATATAAGGCAAACCGTGAAGCCATGCCTGATACTATGAGAAGCCAGCTTGGGATTATAACGGAAGGCTTAGAGGCATTTGATATTCCTATTATTACAAAAGAAGGTTTTGAAGCAGATGATATTATCGGAACAATATCAAAAGAAGCTTCTGAAAACGGGCATCATACTCTTATTTTGACGGGTGATCAGGATAGTTTTCAGCTTGTAGATATGGAAGGGACTGTAAAAGTCCTGATTCCTACTAAAGGCGAACTTCTGGAATACGATTGGAACAAGGTTTACGAAAAACTCGGGGTTTATCCTAATCAGGTAATTGATTATAAAGGTTTAAGGGGAGATACTTCCGATAATATCCCGGGAATTAAGGGGATTGGAGAAAAGACCGCGCAAAAACTCCTGAACAGATATCCGCATCTTGAAGATATTCTTGCTGATTGCGATAATATTCCGGAAAAAGCTGTAAGGCAAAAGATTTGCGAGCAGAAAGATATTGCGATATTATCAAAAGATTTGGCTACAATAGTTAGAGATGTTGATTTAGATTTTAATATAAATAATGCAGTGGTTTCTCTGCCTAAAATTGAAAAGGTTTCGGCTTTCTTAAGAAAAATGCAGTTCTATACCTTTATTAAAAATATTGATAAAATATTAGCTTCATTTAACGGAGAATCTTCCGGCCAAAACTTAAATCTTTTTTCTCAGCCTAAAGGCGAAACTATACAGCAGAATTTGTTTTCGCAGGCTATAAAAGATACGGTTGAGGATAGAGGGTTTGAATATGTAAAAACTGATGATAATAACTTGAGAGAAATTCTAGGTAAAATATCTTCTTTCGAACGTATTGCAATCAAATGGTATCGAAAAGAGGATTTGATAAGTGCCTGTTCAATCTCGAATGGTGAGCAGAATTATTATTTCTCTGATAAATATACTCTTATGCTCAAGGATATTGTCGAAAATCCGGATATAAAGAAAATAGGTTATGACGCAAAATCTGATTATCACTTGCTTTTGAATAACGGTTTTTCTCCTAAGGGGCTAGAATATGATGTTTTGCTTGCAAGCTACGTAAAAGATCCAAATCGCAAACATACGCTGGAAGCGCAGGCTTTGGATTTTATAAATCATATTATGACGCCCGAGGACGGCAGTGAGAAGTTCGCTTGTGATGAAGCTTATACAATATTTAAACTTTATGAATACTGGAAAACGCATCTTGATGAAAAAGAGCAAAAACTTGTTAATGATATTGAAATTCCGCTTACAATAGTTCTTGCAAAGATGGAACATACAGGGGTTGCAATTGATTGTGAATATTTAAAAGATTTATCCTCCTATATGACTGAAAAACTTGCAGAGCTTGAAGATTTAATCTATCAGCTTGCGGGAGGACCTTTTAATATTAATTCTCCAAAACAGGTTGCAGAAGTTCTATTTGATAAATTGGAATTAAAGACTAATAAAAAGAAGAAAACCCGCTCAACAAGCGCAGAAGTCTTAGAAGAACTTGCTCAGGAATACGAAATTTGCGACTATATTTTACAGCACAGGAAATTTTCTAAACTAAAATCTACTTATACAGATGTTTTACCAACCCTTATAAGCAAGCGTGACGGCAGGATTCATACGACTTATAATCAAGCGCTCACGGTAACAGGGCGTCTTTCATCTTCCAACCCGAATTTGCAAAACATTCCTATAAGGACAGAAGAAGGAAACAAAATCCGCTCGGCATTTTGCGCTATGGATAAAGAAAATTCTCTAATACTTTCTGCTGACTATTCCCAGATTGAATTGAGGCTGCTTGCTCATGTGTCAGAGGACGAGCATCTTATTCACTCGTTCACCTCCGGAGAAGATATCCACACAATGACAGCGTCAAAAGTTTTCGGTGTCGGTTTGAATGAAGTTACAAAAGAAATGCGAAGGCGCGCAAAAGCCGTTAACTTTGGTATCGTCTACGGACAGTCCAAGTACGGCTTAGCCAAAAATCTCGGAATTTCAAATAATGAAGCACAGGAATTTATCGATAAATATTTTGAAACATATCCGAGGGTAAAAGAATATATGAACTATGAAATCGATTTTGTTAATAAACACGGATATGTAGAGACGATTTTCGGGCGCAAGCGTTATTTAGCATCAGAGCTGCACAGTTCAAATTTCCAGATAAGAGAATTTGCCCAGAGAGCAGCAATTAACCAACCTCTTCAGGGTACGGCCGCTGATTTAATAAAAATGGCAATGATAGATGTTGAAAAAGAGCTTGAAGCAAAAAAACTCAAGACAAAAATGATTATGCAGGTTCACGATGAACTCGTTTTTGAGGTTCCAAAAGACGAGCTGGAAATAGTAAAAGAACTTGTCCTCAAATGCATGGAATTAAACCAGCCTCTAAGAGTTCCGCTTGAAGTCGATATAAATTACGGCTCCAGCTGGCGCGAGGGCTAGGAGGGGGTAAATGGTAATTTTATTGGCTCTGTCACAACAAATGGTTGATTTTTGACGAGAAATAGCGTATAATAATAGTAAGAAACAGTACCACCGAA
>CALUQF010000206.1 GCA_944322835.1 Candidatus Gastranaerophilales bacterium
GAAAAGTTCAAACCCAAATTAAAGGCAAATAATATTGATTACAAAAAAATGATGAAACGAATTGAATGGGAAATTAGAGAGGGTAACTATGACTATTGAAGAAATTGAATATGGAAGCTTAGCAAGCTCAACCTTGTTAAATAATAACTTTGAAGATTTGCAAAACCAGATTACAGCTCTGTCACTAAGAATCTCTGCAAACGCATCCAATCTTCAGACTAATACAAGTGATATTGCAGATTTAGCAAGCAGAGTATCAGCATTAGAAAACCAGCAGGAAACAGAATAATGGACTATATAACTATAATTCAAGGTGACGATACAAACTTTCTTGAAGATCAGTTTGTTGTTGTCAATTTTAATACAAGTATAGATTTAAGCGGTTTTACTGCTACATTTACCCTGGGTGATGTTACGCTTACATACGGCAATTTGAGCAGTAAAACTTTTGAAATAATTCTATCCAGTGAAATAACATCTAATCTTGCAATCGGAAAGCAGTATGGCGAATTAAAACTTATTGATACTAATGATAGAATTAGAACGATAACTTCTGTTATTCCTTTTATAGTAAAACAGGGTGTAACAGAAGAAATAACCTTTGTTAATAATTCGCTTACAATATCAATGACCGTAAATGATACGGTTTTAGACATCTATGTCGAAACTTCCGGCATATCAAGAACCGAAGCTGATAGAATCCTGCTTGCCTGTAATGAAGCAAAACAAGCCGCTCAAAACTATTCTAATACCGCTCAAAATACGCTTATAGAGTTAAATGAAACCATTACAGACTTTAATAATAATGTTGTTGATACGACTGAATTGATAGATGAAGCCACAGAGCAGGCTGAAATTGCAATTGAAAAAGCACAGGAAGTTAATACTGTTTTAAGTTCCAGTGCTAAAAAGGATTTTAGTAATCTTGATGATGCTGCAATTGACAAAATAAATCAGTCTAAAGCCCTTGAAACAGGTAATATTAGCACAGATGTTGATGTTTATAACCAGATTGTTGAATATAAACAAGCTGCAACAAAAAGCGGTGTTGATGTTATTGAAGAGAATTATACAATACCCGAATATGTTAATTCTGAATATAACATTATGGAAGGTGAAATTACCGTAGAAAACGGTATTACAAGCGGACTATACTATGAAGGTTGTTATGTAACAGTTCCGGTGGAAATTCCGTCTGAAAACAAAGTACCTTTTCATATTCATATTGAAACAATTATAAAAAGTATTGGTAATAGCTATGTCTGCGTATCTGCTCAAAATGCTCTTTGCATACAAATCCAGTACAATGGTTCACTTTCTACTTATATGTACGCATCTGACTATAATACTAAAATGTTAAGCACTAATGCTATAACAGTAAATGTTGGCGATAAGTATATTATTGATGTCGGTTACAATGACACTGACGGATTTTACTCCAAAGCAACCTGTAATAATCAAACTGTTGAAGCAAGCAGTAATATAGGTGATACTTGGATAAGAGAAGCTGTACAAGAGTTTTGGTATGGTCGAACTTCATACTCCTATGATTGCTGTGTAGAAGTAGATTTAGTACATTCCTATTTTGAAGTCAACAATACAAAAATAAGACCGCTTTTTCAGATTCCTTATGTAGAATCACCTACAGGCTCTAAAATTGTAGATGTGGAATACAGAGAATTTGTACAAGAATTGTATGAAAGTACCGGAGCGGCTAATTATTACACAATTGATGAAGTTAATGAAAATTTTACACTCCCAATGGGTGACATATACGGTTTAATTAATAAATCCGCTAAACCTTCTTTTTCCGGATTAACAGATGAACTTATAGCAGAAATATTAGATGCTATTGCACCGGATAATACTGTTATTGTAAAAGTCACTTCTTTACCGTTATCTTCATCTCCTTATACTACAAACTGTGCCGGTTGGTATGTCATAAATGCTGAAACAACAACGAAAAGAGATTTATATATAAATCAGACCAAAACTACATATTGCATATCCTCTAATAATCTGGTTTCTGTTTTTCTTGCCAAAGGTGATTCTATATATTGGTCTGGGAATTTTACCACAGTACATTCCCAGAATTTTATACCAGCAAGAGGGTGCAAATATGAAAAAACTGATGAAGAAATAATGGCTGATATTTTAGGATAGGGTATTTTAACCCTTTTACCCCATAACCCCAAAGAAAGGATATTTAAGTATGAGAGAAAAAATTAAGTATGTCACATTTGATGTGACACCAATTGTTTGCGTGCGTGTTATTGAAGCTAATGACACTAAAGAAATTAAAGCCGAGAAGCAAAAATATCCGTTTAAGTTACACAATGATGTTCCGGTTACAGTTATTACTAATAAACGGATTTTTGGCTTTACTATTCCGAAAAAATATATATGGAACGGTGCTGATATTCCACGCTCGTTTTGGCGATTAGTCGGAAGTAAAACTGATAATGCTTTTCTTACAGCTTCTATGGTACATGATTATATGCTTGAAAACAAGAAGTATATCCATGACGAAGTTCTGAACAAGTGTATTTCAATAAAAGAATATAGAAGGCTTACAAGCCTAATTTTTAGAGAAATACTGAAGGCTTCCGGTGTAAATGTCTTTAAGGCTAATGTAATGGCTTGGTTTGTTGATATTTACCAGATGTGCCATAAAGGAGCTTGGAAATGTCAATAAGTATGGAATTGATGATAGTAATTATCGTGAATGTATTGACCG
>CALUQF010000207.1 GCA_944322835.1 Candidatus Gastranaerophilales bacterium
TATCCATAAACCCGGAAATCGAAGATATTGTATCCGATATATGCTTTTCCAACTTCGATTGCGAAGGTGTAGTTTTGGCAGAAGAATCATATAAAGATTTAGAGATGACATCAACCACCAGAGGAACTCTAAGAGTGTTTCTTACAGACTTGAATAATAACCCGGTAGAAGTATTAAAAACAGAGCGCGAATTATTAAAAGAACGCGGTTTTACTAATGAGGAGCTGGGAAGCTGGGAAATTACGCTTGATGAAAAAGAAAATCAGGATTGGTCAAAAAAATGGAAAGAAAAATGGACAGTAACACATGTTTCAGACAAAATAGCTGTAGTTCCGAGCTGGCTTGAATATAAACCTAAAGCGGAAGAGATTACAATCACCCTCGACCCTGGCTGTGCGTTCGGAACCGGAACTCACCAGACAACACAGTTATGCATGAAAGCAATAGAAAAATATATGCACAAAGGCGATACTATAGCAGATATTGGTACAGGATCGGGTATTCTAGCTATATGTGCAATAAAGTTTGGTGCAAAATCAGCTTACGGCTGCGACAATGACGAAACAGTAATTGATGTTTGCAATAAGAATGCAGAGATAAATGGTATCGCGGTTTACCCTCCCCTTGAGGGAGGGTCGAAATCTTTGATTTCGGGGTGGGGGAAAAAAGAACACTTACATAAATATCCCAAATTACATATTACTCTCGCAAAAAATTTACGCAATAATGCAACCGATGCTGAAAAACTCTTATGGAATTATCTAAGAAAAAGCAATTTGGCTGGTGTTAAGTTTAGACGTCAACAGCCTGTAGGAAATTATATCGTTGATTTTATGGCACCACAACAAAAAATTATTATTGAATTAGATGGTGGAGAACATAACCAAGATGAAAAGATGAAAAATGATAGAATAAGAGATGAATTTTTAATTCAAGCAGGTTATAAGGTTCTCAGATTCTGGAATTGTGATATATTTAATAATATTGATGGTGTATTGAATTATATATTACATGTCATTAATGACCCCACCCCGAAATCAGAGATTTCGACCCTCCCTCAAGGGGAGGGTAAACCGCGCGTTTACTTTGAACTAAATACGGCTGATAAAATTCATGAGCAGTATGATTTTGTTTGTGCAAATATTCTTCATAATATTTTGGCAGAAATAATGGGAGATTTAAAAAATATTATGAAAGACGATGCTAAAATTGTACTCAGCGGTATTCTAGATGAGAAAAAAGATATTGTTCTGGAAGCATTAAAAAAACATAATATGAAACTTCTTGAAACAATGCATCAAGATCAATGGGTTGCACTTATTGCAGAAAAACATGCCTAGTACTCCAACGGAACCCTTCCGCGGCACCCCTTCCGACGCTCAATTATCGCAAGCTGATCCTGAAATGTTGAGTGAAGTTTGCTGAACTCTTCAAAGGCAGCTGTCTTATCATTATTATATGAGTTAAAAATAAGTTTCACTTCTTGCTTAAATCTTGCTGTCAGTTTGTCCATCTTATTTGCATAAGGATTAACCAGTTTCTTATTTTTTGTTCGGCCCCACTGTTTACCGACAAAACCCATTTTACCAAAATTAACGTTGGATACAGAATTTATTTGCATAATTTTCACCTTCTACAAATATTGAAAAACAATAAATTTATTTTTTGCTATATAATACTTTTGGCTAATGAAAAATTTTACAAATCTTAAACAATAAGAATATGTTTGATACAATATGGTATGATGCACTTGCAAAACCTTATTTTACTCCGCCGAGCGAAGTTTTTGCACCCGTGTGGATAATTTTATATATAACAATTCTTGTCTCATTCGTAATATTCACTGTAACAAAAACGCGAAGAAATAAATTCAAGGGGTATATTTATTTTTTAATCCAATTGCTATTAAATATAGCCTGGATACCTGTATTTTTCAGCTTGGAAAATATTTTCCTTGCTCTTATCATAATAGTTCTTCTTGATATCTTCGTTTTCTTCACTATCAAGGAATTTCATAAAATCTCACAAATTGCAGCAGGAACGCTTATCCCCTATTTTATATGGATAATTTATGCTACATATCTAAATGTCGGGATACTTGTGCTAAATTAAAACCGCAACTATTTATAATAGCTGCGGTCAATATACTAACTTCTACACAAAATAATCTACTTACGTAAGAAATCTGGAATTTGAATATCCGAAAAAGATGACATAGTAGGAGCCTTAGGCTGTTGAGTACTATTAAACGCACCTGAGAAAAATTCAGCAGCGCTGATTGAACGATTTTCAACCTTTTCTTCAATCGGCATTTGGGATTTTAATTCAAAACCTGTAGCAATAACAGTGATTTGAATTTCACCCTGAATATTATCATCAACAACAGCACCGATGATAACTCTGGCATCATCAAGAACAGCATCATTAATGATATTAGTAGCATCGGTAACTTCGTGCAATGTCATATCAGGTCCGCCCGTAATATTAACAATAACGCCTGAAGCACCATTAATAGAAGTCTCAAGAAGCTGTGAATTAATAGCAATCTTCGCCGCTTCAATAGCTCTTCCTTCGCCTGTTCCGCGTCCGATACCCATCAGAGCAGAGCCTGAAG
>CALUQF010000208.1 GCA_944322835.1 Candidatus Gastranaerophilales bacterium
AGCTTTTTTTTGTGCTACGCACGTAGACAAATGGTCGGCAGACATTTTGTAAAACTACAAGATAAAATTAGAATACCAGGTCTGCCTCAGAATAGGACTAACAGGTATATATGAAAATTGGGGCTACGCACGTAGACAAATGGTCGGCAGACATTTTGTGAAACTACAAGCTGAAATTAGAATACCAGGCCTGCCTCAGAATAGGACTAATAGGTATATATGAAAATTGGGGCTACGCACGTAGACAAATAGTCGGCAAACATTTTGTGAAAACTACAAGATAAAATTAGAATACCAGGCCTGCCTCAGAATAGGACTAACAGGTATATATGAAAATTGGGGCTACGCACGTAGACAAATGGTTGGCAGACATTTATTCAAAAAGATACGCTATCCAAAATAAAAAGCTCACTTCGTATGAAGTGAGCTCTTTGCTAAATTTTTAAGCAAACTATTTAACAAGTTCTTTGAAATTTTTACCGGCAGAGAATGCAGGAACTGTTTTTGCAGCAATCTTTAATTCTTTTCCTGTTTGAGGATTTCTGCCTGTTCTTGCTGCTCTTTTACGAGCCTCCCAAGTGCCAAAACCAACTAATGTAACCTTTTTGCCCTTTGCTACTGTCTTTTGAATAATTTCCAAAGTAGCTGAAAGTACATCTGAAGATGTCTTTTGTGAAAGTTTTGTCTTTTTTGAAATCTCTTTGACTAATTCTTCTTTGTTCATGATAAATCTCCTATACACTCTAACTCTCTTGTGTGCAAAAACATTGAATTACACACTTATCATAAATCCAATTATACACATTGTACGAAATTTTGCAAGAGGGGAAACATTTATTTTCTTTAAAATTTACAATATAGTTATTTTTTAGTTGTTTTTTTAATAAAACTTAACAAAACTTTACATATAAACTTAATTAGCTATAATAATTGTGTAGTGTTTAAAGAAAGGAGAAAGCTTATGTGGGAAAAAGATATTGATATCCACCAAGTACGTGAAATTAGAACAAGAACTACTGTTTATTTTGGCTGCGGTGCAATTAATAAAATAGAAGATATTGCTAAAGATTTTAAATCAAAAGGATTAGATAAAGTTATTGTAATGAGCGGAAAAAATTCATACAAAGCAACCGGTGCCTGGGATGTTGTGGAAAAATCGCTTAAAGCAAATGGCATAGAATACGTGAACTATGATGGTGTTACACCAAATCCAACAACAATAGCAGTAAATGAAGCCGCTAAAATAGCTAAAGACTTTGGAGCAAAAGCTGTTATTGCAATAGGAGGAGGCTCCCCGACTGATGCCGGAAAATCAGTTGCCATCTTGCTAAAATATCCTGATAAAACGGCCAATGATATATATGAATTCACTTTCTCGCCAGAAAAAGCAGCACCTATCGTTGCTATAAATTTAACCCATGGAACCGGAACTGAAACAAACAGATTTGCTGTTGTGACAATACCGGAAAAAGAATATAAACCGGCAATAGCTTATGATTGTATATATCCGACCTATGCAATTGATGATCCAGCTTTAATGGTTAAGTTATCACCAAAACAAACCCGCTATGTGTCAATCGATGCAGTAAATCACGTTGTTGAAGCTGCTACTTCTACAGTAACATCCCCATATGCCATAACTTTAGCAAGAGAGGTTATAACACTTGTTGCAAAATATTTACCAAAAGCTATTGAAAATGCCGAAGATTTAGAAGCCAGATATTATTTAGCCTATGCGGCTATGCTGGGCGGCGTATGTTTTGATAATGGTTTATTACATTACACACATGCATTGGAACATCCGTTAAGTGCTGTAAAACCGGAATTGGCACACGGATTGGGGCTTGCTATGCTCTTACCGGCAGTTGTAGAAAATATCTATGTGACAAAAGCTGATATTTTGAAATATATTCTTGAGCCGATTGCAGGGAATTTTCATTCTGCACAAGAAGCTTCCAACGGTGTATATAACTGGCTGAAATCTGTTGGAGTTTCTTCAAAATTAAAAGACGAAGGGTTTGAAGAAAAGGATATTGCTAATCTTGTAAATTTAGCATTTACAACTCCATCTTTGGACGGACTTTTAGCAATAGCACCTACAAAAGCAACGAAAGATGCTGTAGAAGAAATATATAGAAAATCTTTATAATGATTGTTTAAGAATTTAAGAGTTGGCAGCTTGTGTTGCCAGCTCTTTTTTATTAAAATATAAAATATGGTGAAAAAATATTTTTATGTAGACAGTCCTCTGTATAAGATGGAGTGTACGGCAAAAGCCTGTGAAAGGTATTTTACATACGTTTTTAAAACAAAATTTACAGATTTAGGGATAACACAAGGAGAATTATGTCTTTTGGACACTGTTGTTCGGAGTCCAGAAATGTCACAAATTGAACTTGCCAGATTATTATACAAAGGACGTTCGCACATTACTCAAATGCTGAATTCTTTAGAGGCAAAAGGTTTAATAGAGAGAGTATATAAAACAAAAAACGGACGCCAGATAAGACGAACACTCCTAACCCCTGAAGGTGAAAAAGTCTACAAAAAGATTTGCGAAGGAATGGACCAGAAATTTGAACGCATGACAAAAATTTTTGAAGATGGACAAGATGAAAAGTTTATTGCGTTTTTAGAAAAAATCAAAGAAATTGTTACAGAAGGAGAAAAAGTCGATTTTGACTAATAAAATTTTTGTGAAATAATTAAATATAAAGATGTTTGGCGCAGTTTGGTCTGCCGAATAGAAGGTGACTAAATGTCACGTTTTGTGAGAGGTAGCATCTGAACTGAATGCAAAAAGATATAATTGGGCGTTTGGCGCAGTTGGTAGCGCATCTGAACGACATTCAGAGGGTCACAAGTTCGAGTCTTGTAACGCCCAGTTACTTTTTCTTTACTAAAAAGAAAAAGTAACCAAAAAGAAAAGAACATTTGGACGGCAGACATTGGTTAT
>CALUQF010000209.1 GCA_944322835.1 Candidatus Gastranaerophilales bacterium
AGCGGTGATATTCTGGTTCAAAAAGCTCCGGCTTGTACCATTGAGACGCTGGCGAAGGCGGTGACAGAGCTGTTTGCGCCCGGCCATGAGATCAAAGTGATTGGGATTCGCCACGGCGAAAAAATGTACGAGACGCTGCTCACCAATGAGGAATGTGCCAGTGCAATTGACATGGGTGAGTTCTATCGCGTGCCCTGCGATAAACGGGACCTCAACTACGACAAGTACTTCAAAGAGGGCGACATCAAGCGCAATACTCTTACAGAATTTAACTCTAACAACACGAAACTGTTGAATGTGGACCAGGTAAAAGAAAAGCTGCTCACCCTGCGGTACATCCAGGATGAGCTGTCCGCTTGGGAGCAGGAGAAGTAAGATGAATATTTTAGTGACCGGCGCCAAGGGCTTCGTGGGGAAAAACCTGATTTGTAATCTCCGAAATATCCAGGAGGGGAAAAATCGTACCCGCCCCAATTTAAAAATTGACAGCATTTTCGAATACGACATTGACAGCACCCAGGAGGAGCTGGATACATACTGTGCAAACTGCGGCTTTGTCTTTAACCTGGCCGGCGTGAACCGGCCCAAGGATGAGCGCGAGTTTATGCAGGGCAACTTCGGCTTTGCGTCCACGCTTCTGGACACGCTAAAAAAGCACGGGAACAAGTGCCCGGTCATGTTGGCCTCATCCATTCAGGCGACGTTAATTGGCCGCTACGGCCAGTCTGACTATGGAAAGAGCAAGCTGGCCGGGGAGGAGTTGTTTTTCCAATACAGCAGAGAGACCGGAGCGCCGGTCTTGGTGTATCGCTTCCCCAATCTGTTCGGGAAGTGGTGCCGCCCCAACTATAACAGCGCTGTAGCCACGTTCTGCAACAACATTGCCAATGACCTGCCCATCCAGGTCAATGACCGGGCCACTGAGCTGGAATTGTTGTACATTGATGATCTGGTGGAGGAAATGCTGGACGCCCTGGGGGGGAACGCCCATCACTGTTTCTATGAAGGCCTGAATCCGGCCTTTCAGGAGAACGGTCCGTACTGCGCTGTCCCCACTACACACAAGACCACTTTGGGCGAGATCGTGGATCTGCTGGAGACGTTTAAAGCGCAGCCGCAGACCCTGCAAATGCCGGAGATTCCCAACAATTCCTTTGCTAAGAAGCTCTACTCCACCTACTTATCCTATCTGCCCAGGGAAGCGGTGGCGTTTCCCCTGAAAATGAATGTGGATGAGCGGGGCAGCTTTACCGAGCTGCTGAAAACGGCCAGCTGCGGACAATTCTCGGTCAATATCTCCAAGCCCGGTATTACAAAAGGAGAGCACTGGCACAACACAAAGTGGGAATTTTTCATGGTCGTTTCCGGCCACGGCCTGATTCAGGAGCGGAAGATCGGTTCGGATGAAGTGATGGAGTTTGAAGTGTCCGGCGACAAGATCGAAGCGGTCCATATGCTTCCCGGCTATACCCACAACATTATCAACCTGTCCGAGACAGAAAATCTGGTGACCGTTATGTGGGCTAACGAGCAGTTTGACCCCAATCATCCGGATACTTTTTTTGAAAAGGTGGTTCAGTAATGCGGCTGATCATGATCGGGGCGGGAGGCTATGGGAGAACGGCAGCGGATTTGGCCCGGCAGTCTGGGCGCTATGATCAGATCGCTTTTTTGGACGACCATAGTCAGGACTCGGATGTGCTTGGGGGCTGTGCCTCCTTTCAGGCATTTGCGGATGGCAATACAGAGATGTATCCTGCCTTTGGGAATAACGAATTGCGGCTCTCCTGGCTGGACAAGCTGGAGCAAGCGCATATCCCTGTCATGACGCTGGTTCATCCTACGGCCTATGTAAGCCCCACAGCAAAGGTGGAACCGGGAACAATTATCCTCCCCCATGCGGTGGTCAATACCGCCTGCACGGTGAGCCGGGGCTGTATCGTCAACTGCGGCGCCATTGTGGACCACGGCTGCTGGCTGGAAGAGGGCGTTCACGTATGTCTGGGTGCTATCGTCAAAGCAGAAAACCGCATTTCAAAGGGTATGAAAATTGAGGCGGGGGCTGTGGTGGAAAACCGCGCTTTCCCACTTTAAAGGAGAAGAAGTTATGGCCGAATTTCGAAATAATGGAAAACTCAAACTGCTGATCATTGTGGGCACCAGGCCGGAGATCATCCGTCTGGCGGAGGTCATCAAGAAGTGCCGGAAGTATTTTGACTGCCTTCTAGCCCATACAGGTCAGAACTATGACTATAACTTGAACGGTATTTTCTTCAAGGATCTGGAACTGGCTGATCCGGAGATCTACATGGAGGCCGTGGGGGACACCTTGGGCCAGACCATGGGGAATATCATTGCCAAATCCTATGACCTGATGGTGGAACTGAAGCCGGATGCGGTCTTGGTGCTGGGTGATACGAACTCCTGCCTGTCTGTGATTGGAGCCAAACGGCTGCACATTCCCATTTTCCATATGGAAGCGGGCAACCGCTGTAAGGATGAGTGCCTGCCGGAGGAGACCAACCGCCGGATTGTGGATATTATCTCCGATGTGAACATGGCCTATTCCGAGCATGCCCGCCGATATTTGGCGGACTGCGGACTGCCCAAGGAGCGTACCTTTGTGACCGGCTCCCCCATGGCGGAAGTGCTGCATAAAAATCTCAGCAAGATCGAGGCCTCCGATGTGCACCAGCGGCTCGGGTTGGAGAAAGGCAAGTACATTCTGCTCTCTGCCCACCGGGAGGAGAACATCGACACAGAGAAAAACTTCCTCTCTTTATTTGGCGCCATCAACGCCATTGCCCAGAAATACGATATGCCCATCCTGTACTCCTGCCATCCCCGCAGCCGTAAGCGCTTGGAGCAGTCCGGCTTCCAGTTGGACAAGCGGGTCATTCAGCATGAGCCTCTGGGATTCCACGACTATAACTGTCTCCAGATGAACGCTTTTGCGGTGATCTCAGACTCTGGAACGCTGCCCGAGGAGAGCAGTTTCTTTACCTATGTGGGGCACCCTTTCCCGGCCGTCTGTATTCGTACTTCCACGGAGCGCCCCGAGGCACTGGACAAGGGCTGCTTTGTGCTGGCCGGGATCGAGGACAATGGCCTGCTCCAGGCTGTTGAGACCGCCGTGGAGATGAACCGCAGCGGTGATTACGGGATCCCGGTACCCGACTATGTGGAGGAGAATGTGTCCACTAAGGCAGTCAAGATCATCCAGAGTTACACCGGAGTGGTGAATAAGATGGTTTGGCGGAAGTCCTGACGGGATGTTATAATCCTATGATTTACGATGGGAACGGTTAAACGGTTAATTTCATAGGATGAATCGAAAGGAGTGTTTAATGTCTACCAGGCCCAAAAGCCGGACAATCGCATCAGCAATGGCAGACGCATTGCAAAAATCGTCTGCGGTGAGCCATCTGCGTACGCCGGCCAAAACTGCACCTTGACCATTTGAAGTCCTACACCCTGACCGCGCAAAACAGACACCCTCGCCGCTGGTCCG
>CALUQF010000210.1 GCA_944322835.1 Candidatus Gastranaerophilales bacterium
GTGAATATGCGCATAATGGCGCGCGTTTCGCCCAAGGTGTTCGACATTCTCGGCGAAAACGGCAAATTCATTCCCTGCGTGCACTCAGTCGGCAAGCCGATTAACTCGCCCGAAGACGACGTTCTCTGGCCGTGCAACCCCGAAAACACTTACATCACCCACTTCCCGGAAACGCGCGAAATCATCAGCATCGGCTCCGGATACGGCGGCAACGCCCTCCTCGGCAAAAAGTGCCTAAGCTTGCGCATAGCTTCCGTGATGGGCAGAGACGAAGGCTGGATGGCCGAGCACATGCTCATTCTCGGCGTAACCGACCCGCAAGGCAGAAAGACCTACGTGACGGGCGCGTTCCCGAGCGCATGCGGCAAGACGAACTTTGCAATGCTCATCGCCCCGAAAGAATTGCAAGCCAAGGGTTGGAAGATCACATGCGTTGGCGACGATATCGCTTGGATTAAGCCTGCTGCCGACGGCAGACATTATGCTATCAACCCCGAAAACGGCTTCTTTGGAGTTGCTCCGGGCACCAGCATGAAGACCAACCCCAACGCGATGATCTCCTGCTCGAAAGACTCGATATTCACAAACGTCGCATTGACCGACGACGGAGACGTTTGGTGGGAAGGCATGACAAAAGAACCCCCGGCGCACCTCATCGACTGGCACGGCAACGATTGGACTCCCGAAAGCGGGACGACAGCAGCGCATCCCAACAGCCGCTTTACGGCTCCGTTGGCGAACTGCCCCTGCCTCGACGAAAATGCCGACAAGCTTGAAGGCGTTCCGATTTCCGCGATAGTAATAGGCGGCCGCAGGCCGAAGGGCATACCGCTCGTTTACGAATCCTTCAACTGGACACACGGCGTGTATCTTGGCGCAATGATGGGTTCCGAACGCACGGCTGCCGCCGAAGGCAAGGCCGGCGAGCTCCGTTCCGACCCGATGGCTATGCTGCCATTTGCCGGCTATAACATGGCCGACTATCTCGGACACCTCGTTCAGATGGGCAAACACCTCAGCCAGACTCCGCGCTTCTACCACGTAAACTGGTTCCGCAAGGACGACGACGGCAACTTTATGTGGCCCGGATTCGGCGCAAACGCCCGCGTTCTCGCTTGGATTGTAAACCGCCAGAACGGCTGCGCGAAGGCGCGCGAGACAGCAATCGGTTTTGTCCCGACTTACGAAGACATCGATTGGGACGGACTTGACTACTCGAAGGAAACGTTCGAAGAATTGATGTCGTACGATCCCGCCACGGTATCGGCACAGCCGCTCTCCGAGGAATTGTACGAAATGCTGCCCAAGGCTCTGAAAATTGAGCGCGAAGCTCTCTTGGAGCGCTTGAGCTAATAGGGTTTACCCTCACTAAAAAGGGGCTGCGGTTTCGCAGTCCCTTTTTTATTTATATGAATTTATTGCGCGGTAGGATTTTTCATCGGACAAATAATTATGCGCTGGATTCGTGATTTTAACGGGTGGATTTTTTTTAGGAAACGATATTTTTAACTGCCTATTTTTTGCCCTAATTTAGAATTTTTTGTAGGCGATTTTTTTTATTTCTTTCGGTTTTTTACGGAGGAAAGAGGCATGTTTTGCGTAAATAACTTTATAGTAGGAGAAAAACCTCGGAGCTTTTTGGTTATTGAGTGCAAAAGGCGCACTTTATATGGTTAGTTTTTTGCAATAGATTTTTGTGCGTTCTTTTGGCGTTGCAAATAATCGGGGAGTTGATGGCGGATTGTTCAAAAGTTTTGGGGCGGAGCGCATAGGGTCACCCCTCCCGATGTAATCTGCCGCCGAATTTTTCCAATAATTAAGCCGCCGTTTTTGAGGCGGCCTAACATTTTCTTTAGTTTTGCTTTTAGCGTATAATTTGGCACTATATAAAATCTTTTGCCTTTTTGTTGCAGTAGTTTTTTACGTTTTCATAGCCTTTTAAAATGCCGTCGTATTTCTCGCTGAAAACATCGTCGTACTTTCCGGATTTTAATTTCATGATTTCAGCGGCCGCAAGGAGCTCGATTCTGCTAAGAAGCATTCTCTTTGCTTCATTCATCCTCTTTTTTGCGGACCGGTTGCTGGAAACGCGGTACGCGTTGTCAGTCGCCGTTTCATAGCTTTTTGCTACCCGCGCAAGCTCGGGGTATTCCGACGCGGGCGGGTGATTATTGTTTGCCAAAAAATCAATTATCATCTCGAGCTTCTTTTCGGCCTTATTTAGCTCCTCCATAGTCTCTACGACAGTCTCATAGGGAATTTCCGTCTTATCGTCCATGGTGTCGAGCCTATAGGCAAAGAATCTCATATTAAAATTTTTTGCTTTGGATTTTCTCGTTATTCTCGTCGAAAGGTCGTCGTCGATAGTCATGATGTAAGAAACAACTCCTACGACTTTCCCGCTGTCTTTATGTATTACGGGGCTGCCGCTGTTGCCCTTGTAAAAGTTGCAATCCGTCTCGAGCAGTTTTGGCCCTACCGCAAGCAGTGTGCCTTCAATATTGCGCATTACATTTCCGCCTTGGCTGTTGCCGCTTACTACTAAATCGTCTTTCAAATTTGTGTCTGTCATTACATTCTTGGAAATC
>CALUQF010000211.1 GCA_944322835.1 Candidatus Gastranaerophilales bacterium
CTTCCCACGTTTACCCCAACCCCTGTTAAGGGATAATATACAGTCGAAAATGATCGAGAGCCCCGATGAGGGGCTCTTTGATTAGTTATTTATTATATTTTATTAAAACAAATTAAGTAGTCAGGAATGTGCTATATTGCTGCTGCATTTGTGCAATAAGCATATCCATAGCGTTAAATTTAGCTTCTAACCTTGCTCTATAGCGTTCGACATCTTCATTTGCTTTGGCAATCTTATCGTCCAGACTGTTTATTTCTCTTTGGTAAGCATCGTCTGCGGAAGAGAAATAACCGGTTGCTGATTGAAGTGCAGATTCCAGCAATGTTTCTACCTTTGTAAATATACCGGTATTATTAACGCCGCCGATTAACAATTCTTTTACGGCATCCTGATCCGCTTCAAATGCATCAATAAACTTATCTTTATCAAATGTGAGGTTGATAATAGCATCATTTGATGTAGAAATATTGCTTGCGCTCGCATCGCTTACGGAAATACCAATAGAATCAAGATTTCTAAATATTGTGGTTCCTGCATCAGAGCTTGTCATCATATTTCTTAACTGGTTTCTGATAAGTTTTAATGTTGTTTCCCCGTGCAGAGCTCCATCAATTGCAATAGCTTCATCAACATTTTGCATCAATTCGTTATAAGAATCGACGACATCAGATATTGCGTTGGCTAAAGTCTCCTTGTCTCTCTCGACAGTGAGGGTAACGGCAGTACCTTCTGTTAACCCTTTGAGATTAATAGTTAAGCCTTTTATTCTTGAGACATCACTGGTAATAGTATTAGAAGTCGATGTATAAGTAGTACCGTTAATTTGAACTCTTGCATTTTCACCAACTTCCTGCGTTGCAATGTTCATTCTTGTAACAGCCCATTCGCTTGTTGTATAGCCCATAATATCTGTAAAGTTACTCGTTCCGGCTTCTATATTAACAAAAGCAGAGCCGGTTGTTCTTGATTTAATAACGAGTTTGCCGTCAATATTATCCCAATAAGCTGTAGCATTCGCTTCATCACTGGCATTAATCTGCGAAATAAGATTTGATAATGTTGTCGTACTTGTTATATTAAATACAGCATTACCAATAGTAAATGTTCCTTCTGTAACATCTCCATTTCTAAACAGACCTGTAGATGTAAGGACGGAATCGCCATTAACCTTGTATAATTCACGTGCGCTTTTTACAGAGCCGCTGCCGTCATTTGTAATACCGGTTATCGCCGCAAAGTTACTTGTATCGGTAGTTGCGCCTACTTCAACAGAGTTTCCGTCTGCGGAATAGAACGTCAGATATCCGTCTTGGAATTCCAGTCTTAAATCACTGAAGGCGCCGGAAAGTCTTGCCTGCAAATCTGCGAATGTATCTTCTGCCTGAATTTGAACAGTTGCACGTTCGCCATTTCTGTATACAGTCAGGCTGCCATCTGAAATATTCAGAGTTCCAAGCCTTGTACTCATGTCTGCATAATCAGCAACAGAAAGAGTTTTTTCTTCTATACTTGTAGTTGTTGATTGTACTGTATCCTGACTAGCCACATAACCGCCCAAATCATTATGATACGTTAAACCTATTGTAGCCATAATACTGGAAGTTGTTCCTGCTGTATTAATCGTAAAGGTATCATATCCGCTTTGAATCATTAATTCGCCATTAGCAAGTGTAGCTTCTAATCCAAGAGCATTAAATTTTTCAATCAAGCTTCCAAAAGTTTCATCAGCAGTAATATTGATAACACTTTCAACTCCGTTTACAGTAACACTCAAGTCTCCTTCTGCCGTAAGCATGCCGGTTCCCCAAGGTGTATCATAGTAACTCAATTTAGTATCCAAAGTTGCGTCGCTGAATGTAGTTACAAGAGTTGAAGTTTGTTGCAATCCGCTGTACTCGTTAGTTTCTTCAACTCCTTTAGTAAACAGAACATCGACGACATTAGAAGCGTTTGTTGTACTTGTAGATTTTGAGATATAAGAGTTGCCTTTTCCGACAATAGATAATACCGCGCCGTCCGGGCCTTGAACCAGACTTGTTTCTAGACCGAAACTCTTAAGAGTATCCATAAATGACCCGAGAGTTTCGTCACTGGAAATTAGTGCAGTATATCTTACTCCGTTATTATAAACATAATATTCGCCCGTTGAAACACCGAGTTCTGAAAGCAGAGTATCTCTTGTTGCAGAAGCGTCCAATGTTGAAGTCTGAACAACATTAAGAGTATCACTCTTATATGTATTAGTGCTAATCCAGTCATTAACGCCGATACCTAACAATGTTAATGCGTTAGAAGCCTGGCCGGAGCCGGTATAATTTTGAAGCAAGCTATCTCCGGAGTTTTTGATAATCAATTGACCGTCTTCATTAATTACGGATTCAAAACCGTATAAAGCCAATTCGTCCATCAAAGTTCCGACCGTATCATCTGCCTTGAGTTCGATATTAGTTTGTACTCCGTCTTTTACAACCGTTATGTATCCGGCCTGATAAGTACCTTCGTTTATATCAGAAAGCTTAGTATCTCTGTTAATAGCTCTTATTTCATCCGTCGGAATATCGAGTCCGTTGGATGTATAGATATTAACGAAATCCCATTCGGCAAACAGAGTTGAAACAACGTTTGAATTCTGACCGGCAAGGGCAGATGTTGCGAGATAAGTATTATTATAAGCCCCGACAGAGATTGAGCCGTCTTCTGCGATATCTGCAATAAGTCCATACTTAGCAAGCGTTGCCATAAAGTCGTTAACTGTTGTATCAGCGGTAATTGTCTCTGTGTTTCTAACCCCGTTTGAATATACGTAATATGTACCTTCCGTAATATTCAAATCGTTTCCGGAAGCGTCTTTAAGGTCAGACAATTTCGTTGAGCGGTCAACAACATTAACCACTTCTTCTTCGTATTGGAGTTTACCGCTTGTTGAGTCGTATCTTGTAGACCAGTTACCTTCGATATTAAGCTTAGATAGAATATTAGAAGCGTTAGCAGAGCTTAATCCGCTTGTAGTCAGATAGCTGTCGTTATTTCCGTCAAAGTACAGACGTCCTTCCTGCGAAATTCCAACAGTAATTCCGTATTGAGAGAGTTTTGCTGCTAAAGTTTCTAAAGTATCATTTGTATCAATGTTAATCGTACTT
>CALUQF010000212.1 GCA_944322835.1 Candidatus Gastranaerophilales bacterium
TTGACAGGTTAATGACGCCAAGTTCGTGTTAATTGTAATCGTTGATGTCGCTGCCATAATAAATTCCTTTCAATAAATTTATAATTTTGCCTTTCTAGTTTAGTTAACGGCATGAAAAAATTGAACTTTACAACTTTAGTTATAGAATCCTCTATATGATGTAGAAACACACTATGATTGACTATAGAACAAGAAGTGTATTTTTCTTCTATAACTAAAGTTATAGCCAATTAGATATATACATGCAGGGAGTAAAAAAAATAAGTCTCTATTATATTTTATTTTTATAAAAGCAAGGAGATAAGATGATGAAATTAGAAAATTCTGAAACCCTTCAAAATTTAGTAAATGCATTTGCCGGAGAATCTCAGGCAAGAAATAGGTATACATTTTATTCTAAAGTTGCCAAAAATGAAGGGTATGAGCAAATTGCACAAGTATTTCTAGATACAGCAGAAAATGAGCGCGAACATGCAAAATTATTTTATAAACATATCCCTAATACAGAACATTTAGTAGTTACAGGAGCTTATCCATTCTTCTTTGGAGAAACTTATGATAATTTAAAAGCTGCTTCATCAGGGGAAAGAGAAGAGTGGGAAATCTTATATAAAAATTCCGCACAAACCGCTAAAGAAGAAGGTTTTGATGATATATCCAAGCTGTTTGCCAATATTGTAGAAATAGAAAAACGCCACGCACATAGATTTGAGATTTTAGCGGAGGAATTAAAAAACGGAGCATTATTTAAAAAAGAGGAGGTAACACAATGGATATGCAGAAAATGCGGTCATACGCATATCGGTAAAGAGGCACCATGTATATGCCCTGTTTGTGAACATCCGCAAGGTTATTTTCAAATTTTTACGGAAAAATTTTAAAAACAAAAGTCTAATTATATAAGAAATCAAATGTAAAAATATTTTTAACATTTGGTTTCTTATCTTTTGTTTTTGATATTCTATTAAATGGAATTGAGAAGATTTTAGAATTAAATATGAAAAAGAGTTTGAAAACACTTTTGTGTATAGTTGTGCTATACCTTGCAATGTATACCAAGTATACATGTGCAGAAGAAATTATAACCGGCGAGTATAAAGAAATAACTTCTAATGTTGAATATGATGAGCTTACAAACAAAGGTCAGCTGTTAATAACGCCGGAGGGGAAATTGGAAGTTTATGATGAATTTGAAAATACAAATTTTGTCAATAATAAAGGCGAAATTATAGCTGAAAGTATTAAAACTTCCACTGAAGCAGATTTTAAAAATTCAGGGATAATCAATGTTTCAGGGAACGTACGTAATCTTGGTACTATATTAAACAATGGAACATTAAATATTGATGGCACTTTAACAAGTGCCATGATTATAAATTCAGGAAAAGATGCTGAACTAAATGTTGGTTATGTAACGAATACGGCCAATTTTACAGTTACTAATAATGCTAATATCCGGATAGGTACACTTGATAATTATGGAAGTGTTGATATTACAAATAATTCCGGTTTAACTCTGGAAAATCAGAAAACTGATATTACAGGTGCTATTAACGTAATTGCCGGCACCAATAGTATTACTTCATCTGCTATTAATTGTAACCTGGTTGAAGAACTAAATGTTGGAGATGGCATACATAATACAGTACTAAATTTGGAAAATATTAATATTATAGAGTCCGCAAGCGTTAATGCTGCTGTAAATTCAACTTTAAACCTAAAAGACAATGCAAGTCTGAATTTAAATAATAATGATATTTTTCAAGGGAACTTAATTCTTGACGGTAACGGAAATATAACTTTTGATAACTTTTCATTCTTAGGTAATGAATCTACATATTATCAACAAAATAATGGTAGTCTAAACTTATTAAATAATTCTTTACTTTCTATAGATGATATTTCAAATATAAAAGATGGCAGTATTAATATTGATTCAACTTCAGCTTTGATGATTAATAGCAATCACAGTAATGATTTGCATTTAAAATCTATGCAGACATCAGGAATGTTTAGTGCACTAGATTCTTCCTATAGCGTATTTTACATCGAAAACCTCTCTTTAGACAACACCTCTTTATCTAATTCGGCCAAGTTTACTATTGATATTAATGCGAGGAGTAATACCGATAACAACTATGATAAATTTTCAGGAAAAACTATCGGCAATGGTTATATAGAAATTACTGATTGGAACCTTGGCGGTGATATATTTGGATATGATGCACCGATTGATGGAAATATAAATTTAAAACATATTTTTGATTATGATAATATTTCAAACGCAGATGTAAACATTACTATTGCGGATAAAGAAGTATTTACTCCAATAGGCTGGTATAAATTAAATGGAGCTCCGAATTCACCCGGAGGCATGACTCTTGATTTAACGCGCTTCAATCCGCAGGTATACCGCGGTCAGGTAACGACAATAGCACAATGGATGAACCAGCTAGCCATTGACGATATGTTGTTCAACCATTCAATGGTGTTACCTAGTTTTAAAGACGAAGATGGCGGTATGGCCTACGGCGGAATGATGGCAAACCGTTATGCAGCAATAGATCCTCAGTTTGCACCATATCAATATTCAAGAAAAGACGGTGGGTTGTG